>CAUZVJ010000089.1:0-9064 GCA_963583225.1 Verrucomicrobiia bacterium | reverse complement strand
CGCCGTTCGAGGCCGACTGGACGTTGGCCAAGGCGGGGTTGCAGAGCGTGACCGTGCGGGCGACCGACAACGACGGGGCGACTACCGAAGCCAGCGTGAGCGTGGCGGTGTACGGCGACACGCCGGTGCCGGTGGACGGCCTGCGGCTGTGGCTGGACGGGAGCGGCGTGACGCAGGACGCCGGCAAAGTGAGCGCTTGGGTGGATCGCACGCCGTTCGGCCACGATGTCAGCCAAGCGGACGCCGGCCGGCAGCCGACGCTGGCCGCCGACTTGCTCAACGGCCAAGCCGCCGTGCTGTTTGACGGAGCGGACGACGTGCTCGCGCGGCCGGATGTGGCAGGCGAAGCGCTTCTTTCGCCCGACGCCGTGAGCATTTACGCCGTTGTGCGGCAGAACAGGAAGAGCGCAGTGAACACCTTGCTGGCATGGGAGGCACCGAACTACAAAAATCACCTCGCGTTGCTGACGAGTTACAATAACCAGTTTCTGATCGACCACGGCAATGTCACGGAAGGCGGACGCTTGAGCGCCGCTCAACCGGAAGGATGGGACGATGCATGGCACGTGCTGGAGTTCGTGCGGGAAGGCAACACGGCGACGGTGAATGTGGACGGTGACGCGCTTGATCTGGGCGAGTTCGGCAGCGCGCTGAACGTGGCCGTGTCCGGCACGCTGTTGGTGGGCGAGGCGGCGACGCTGGCCTTTGGCGGCGAGATCGCCGAGGTGCTCATTTACAATCGTGCGCTGGGCACCAGCGAGCGCGAATCCGTGAGCCAATATCTCGGCGTGAAGTACGGCTTCATCGAGGACGTGATACCGGTCGACCCGAACCCGCCCACGCTCAGCGCGGCGCAGTTGGCGGCGGGCGACAAGTTCCGCTTCCTCGTCACCGGCGACAAGGGCGGCAAGGTGGTGCTGCAGTTCTCGGAGAACCTCGACAAGTGGACCGACCTGCAAACCTACACCAACGAGAGTGGCCAGTTGTGGATCAACATCAACCGGGGCGCGGATGCCGGCCGGCTGTTTTTCCGCGTACGCGCCGAGTGAGCCACGGCAGCGAGGCCGCTGCAAAACCGCAGGCAAACATGATCGAGAGGCAAACCGCCGGGGCTGTGAAGGGGCCGGCGAACAGCAGGATCACGAGTCCTTCCGGGTCAAAAAATCGCCGGAGTCCTGCCGGTCCATGATGTAAGCGTGGACAAAATCCCCGGCGACAAAGCCCGCCAAAAACAGCAGCGGACGCCACCGCCGCTTGGCCTTTTTTCCCGCGATCACACGCGCGGCTCCCAGCCGGGGCGGTAGTCGCGGGCCCACAGCTTGGCCGCCGCCGGGTTGTCGATGAGGCGGCGCTTGGCGGGGTCGAAGTTTACCGTGCTGCTGGTGCGCCAGGCCATGTTGGCCAAGTGGCAGAGCAGGGTGCTGACCTGTCCGTCGCCAATCTCAGCGTTAAGTTTCTCGCCGTTGCGAATGGCGTTCACGAAGTTGGTGAAGTGCAAAATGTCGCCGGCAGGTTGGCTCTTGGTTTCCACTTCCTTTCCGGCGAGGTCGTGGATGATGTACTTGTTCCCGGTGGTCATGGTGAGGGTGCCGTTGTCCCCATAAAAAACCACAAACGGCAGCGCCTCGTGCTTGCGCCGGAGGCAACTGCTCTGATCCCACATGGCGGTGCAGTTGCCGAAATCGAACAGCGCCGTGCCGGTGTCGGGGGATTCCTGGTCGTCGTCGAAGTGGTAGCGTCCGCCGCCGTAGGTGACGCGCTGCGGCAGATCGACGCCGAGTCCCCAGCGGGCGAGATCGAGCGCGTGCACGCCGTTGTTGGCCATCTCGCCGCCGCCGTAATGCCAGTGCCAATGCCAGTTGTACGGGATGAGGTTGTCCTTGTACGGGCGCTCCGGCGCAGGGCCCTGCCACAGGTCGTAGTTTAGATGCTTCGGCACCGGCGCCGGTTTGCCTTTGCCGATGGAGCCACGGCCGCTTGAGTAGAAACTGCGCGACGCGAGCACGCGCCCGATGACTCCCTCGCGCATCCGCTGCATGGCCTCGATGATGAGCGGGTAGCTGCGGCGTTGGTTGCCCATTTGCACGAGGCGTTTGTGTTTGCGAGCGGCGGCGACCATCAACCCCGCCTCGGCGGCGTTGTGGCTGCCGGGTTTCTCGACGTAAACATGCTTGCCGGCCTGGCAGCCGAGGATTGTGGCAGGCGCGTGCCAGAAATTCGGCGAGGCGATGGAGATGGCGTCGAGGTGCGGATCGTCGAGCATGCGTCGCAGGTCGGTGATCCCCCGGCACGCCGCCGCCTGGCCCTTGGTGACCACCGACAGGCCGTTGGCGGTGCGGTTGTCATCGACATCGCAAACGTAAGCCACTTCGACGTCGGAGATTTTCAGGTAATTTTTGACGTGTGCCATGCCGCGGCCAAGGCCCATCACGCCGACTCGCAGCTTGTTGGCGGCCTTGTTGGCGGCGCGGAGCGAGTGGCGCTTGGCCAAGGCGGCGGCGGTGACCCCGGCGGCGGAGTGCTGCAGGAAACGGCGGCGATTGAGCATGCTGTCTTTCATTGGTTTATCAAATTGAGTCGGTTGAACCTTGGCCAACCGTGCCACAAGATCCCCCGTTCGGCCAAGCGATTTACCTGTTGTATTTTGGTTGACCTGCCGGTGGGCGGAGCAGAAAGTCGCCGCTCCAACCGACCAATAGAGTCATGAAAACAACCTGTTCTTACACCCGATGGATGAGTGCCGCGGCAGCTGGGGCGTTCTTTTTCACCCTGATTCACTCCCCCTTGGCCAGAGTGCTGGACGACTTTAACGATAATAAAGTCACCGGCTGGGAGAAATTCGACTTTGGAAGTGGCAACGGTTTCTTCAAGGAGGAGGACGGGCAGTTCACGATCGGCATGCACCAGCCAACCGGTCAGCCGTTTTTTGTGGCAGCCACATATGGGTCTGAAACGTTTACTATTAAGGACGGTGTCACTTTGGAGTTTCAAATCGATCTAATTGTAGCGAACCAAGCCGAGGCCTATGCGGCTGTAGGTTTCATCCCGACCGATACTCCAGTAAGCAAGCTGTCCGGTTACAGCGCTGTCAAAGACAACGATGACGTAATTTTGGCCAAGGGCTTGAACAAGTTTTTTTATGACATCACCGATGGAGCATGGACAGAAACGCCCGAAAATATCACGTTGAGTATCTCCATGACCGGCAAGGGAGAGAATGTTGTCATGACTGTTAAGGTGCTTGATATTGAGAATAACAATGCAGTTTTGTTTGAGGAAACCTCCATAGACACCCCGAATGCAGATGATTTTCAGACAGGCACTGATGCCCCGGCTGGCACATTTATGGGGAAGCCTGGGAATTTTGTTGTCTTGCTCTATCACAACGACACGAATGGCTCCTTGCCTGCCTCGAGTGTCACGCTCGATAACGCTAGGGTATTCCAGTACGAGAACGCCACGTTGGATGATTTCAACGATGACAAGGTCACGGACTGGGAGAAGTTCGACTTCGGCAGCGGCAACGGCTTCCTCAAGGAGGAGGACGGACAGTTCACCATCGGCATGCACCAGCCGCCGGGTCAGCCGTTTTTTGTGGCTGCCACCTATGAGGCCAAGACGTTTACCATTGAGGATGGCACCACCATTGAGTTCAGTGTCGATCTGATTGGAGCCAACCAGCCGGATTCCTTTGCGGTGCTTAGCTTCATTCCCAAAGACAACCCTGTGAGTACGCTAATTGGGTACAGCTTGGCCAAGGACATCAACGATATTCTTTTGGCCAAGGGCCTGGGCAAATACTTTTACGACAAAACCGAGGGAGACTGGATTGAACGGGAGGAAAATATTCGACTCGTTTTGTCGATGACTGGCACAGGAAATTCAGTGGAGGTGACCACCAGGGTGCTGGATCTTGAGAACAATCAGGCAGTTTTGTTCGAGGAGACTGTAATCGACACGGTTGGGGTGGATAATTTTGAAACAGGCGACGCAGATGACCCGCCCGCCAGTTTCATTGGCAAGCCCGGCAACTTTGTCTTGCTGCTGTATCACAACGATACGAATGGATCATTGCCAGCCTCCAGTGTGACATTGGACAACGCCAGGGCTATACAATATGAGAGCGCCACGTTGGACAACTTCAACGATGACAAGGTCACGGACTGGGAGAAGTTCGACTTCGGCAGCGGCAACGGCTTCCTCAAGGAGGAGGACGGACAGTTAACCATCGGCATGCACCAGCCGCCGGGTCAGCCGTTTTTCGTGGCGGCCACTTACGAATCCAAGACGTTTACCATTGAGGATGGCACCACCATTGAATTTAGTGTTGACCTGATTGGGGCCAACCAGGCGGATGCCTTTGCGGTGCTTAGCTTCATTCCCAAGGACTCACCGGTGAGCACACTAACCGGATACAGTGTGGCCAAGGACATCAACGATGTGCTCCTGGCCAAGGGCTTGAACAAATACTTTTATGATATTACCGAAGGAGAGTGGATTGATCGGGAAGAGAACATTCGGCTCGTTTTATCCATGACCGGCTCGGGAAAATCAGTGGAGATAACCACCAGGGTGCTGGATCTCGAGAACAACCAGGCAGTTTTGTTCGAGGAAACCGTTATCGACACCGCCGAGGCGGAGGAGTTGGACACCGGTAATGATTCCCCGCCTGCCAGTTTCATCGACAAACCCGGCAACTTTGTTCTGCTGCTCTATCACAACGATACGAATGGCTCCTTGCCGGCCTCCAGTGTGACATTGGACAACGCACATGTGTCCGTTTTCGGCTCTGCCAGTGAGAATCAGCCGCCGATCATTACCGCTGTTTCGCCAGTCACTAGCAGCCTGTTTTTGCCGGCCTCGACGAAGATTACCTTCGGGGTGAACGACGATCAGGGGGTCGAACCGGAGGGTATCAGTGTCACGTTGAACGGGACCAATTACAACACGGGCAACGGCCTGACGGTCGGCGGAACCGCCACCGCCCGGGAAGTGTCGCTGGGCGGCCTTACAGCCGGGGTGAATTATCACGCCGTCATCACTGCTGCTGATGCTGATGGGGAAACCGACATCCGCTACCTGTACTTTGACACGTTCGACACGAACAGTTTCGTTGTTGAAGTTGAAGACTATAATTACGAATGGGGGGAATTTATTGATGACCCGGTTTTGATCCCTGAGCTGGATGAGGGTGGGATCGAGTCGAATTGGGGAGACAACTCCTTTAATTCTTTGGAAGGTTCAATCGGGATCGATTTCTTTGACACCAATGAGTCCCTGGTGCCGGCGACTCACCGGTATCGTCCCTACGATGGAGTCAGCACTGCTCCAGCACTTGATTTGGCCCGGGAGAAATTCATTAAGGCGGGTGGTTCCGGGAAAGGTGTGTACGACTTTGGCGTGAGCGACATCGAGGAAGGCGAGTGGCTTAACTATACGCGTACCTATCCAAATGGGGATTATCTAGTCTATTTGCGTCAGGCACAGTTTGATATGTCGGAGGCAAAGAGCACGTTGGAACTCGTTACCAGTGCCACCGATGTGGAGGAACAAACTACTGAGGTGCTGGGAAGTTTCCTTGGTAGTGAATCCGGCGTGGAGTTTCGCAATGTGCCGCTGACAGACGAGGCAGGGAAGGAACCGGTCATCGTGAAGCTTGGCGGCAAGGCCACTCTGCGCTTGGCCCAGCACACCACCGACCCGGAGGATCTGTATCTCGTGCAGAACTACCTTGTCTTCATCAAGTACGAGAAACCGAGTCTGGCGCTGCAGGTCAGCTCCGCCGTGAACGGCCCGTACAAGACCAACGGCGGTGCCGCCATCGACGAGGCCAGCCGCACCGTTACGCTTGGCCAAGCGGGTGCCACCCAGTTTTACCGGCTCAGCGGCGGGGCGGTAACGATCAAAAGCATTCAGGTAGCCAACGGTAAGGTGACGCTCAAGTACGAGTAGCCTTGGCCGAGCGCTTGGCCGATGAGAATAAAAAAAGGGAGCCGGGAACGGCTCCCTTTTTGTTCTCTTTCGAAAATCAATATCGCCCTAAAGCGCTTCGTTGCCTTTTTCCTCGGTGCGGATTCGGATGGCCTCCTCGACGGAGGTGACGAACAGTTTGCCGTCGCCGATCTTGCCGGTGTTGGCGGCCTTCGTGATCGCGTCCAGACAGGTCGTGACATTTTCATCCGCGACAACCAGCTCAAGTTTGATCTTGGGCAGAAAGTCCACGGTGTATTCGCTGCCACGGTAAATCTCGGTGTGGCCCTTTTGCCGGCCGAACCCCTTGACCTCAGACACGGTCATGCCCTCCACGCCGACTTCTGCCAGCGCGTCCCGGACTTCATCCAGCTTGAACGGTTTAATGATTGCTTCGATTTTTTTCATAACAAGTTGTCAATTCTAAACGCACTGAGTCTGCGGTCTGCGAAACTCATCGCTGCCCGAAAAAAGGGGCAAGTCCTGTGCCAAAGCCCGAAGGCGAATCCATAACTCGTTCAACTCAAGTGAATTACGAGTTTTATTGCGTCGCGCATGGCCAAGCGGTGGATTGGTTTTGGCCACCGGGTCAGGGGCATATTTCGCAAGGTGTTCAAAAACAGACAACTCTGCTGACTTGGCCACTCGACTCGAATCGCCTTTGCCCCTAGCCTGCCGCGCGTTGTCTGAGATGCTCAAATCCTCCGGCGCCATGGCCGGGGCCACGTTGCTCAGTCGCCTGCTCGGGATGGTGCGGGTGATGATTTACGCCCGCTTCATGGGCGACGGCCCCATCGCCAGCGCCTTCGTTTACGCCTTCCAAATCCCCAACCTGTTCCGCCGCCTGCTCGGCGAGGGCGCGCTCACGGCGGCCTTCATCCCGCTGTTCAAACACAGGGAGAAAACCGAGGGCGACAAGGCGATGTGGCACACGGCCAACGCCGTCGTCTCGGCGCTGGTGGTTGTCTCGGCGCTGGTTGTCGGCGCGGTAATGCTGAGTCTTTCGGCGGTGCTGATGTGGAGCGAACTCAACACGCACACGCGGTTGATGCTCGAGTTGTTGCGGGTGGTGTTCCCGTACATGTTGCTCGTCTGCCTCGCGGCGGTTTTCATGGGCATGCTCAATTCGCGCGGCTATTTTTTCATCCCAGCGATGGGGGCGACGCTGCTCAACGTGGTGATGATCGCCACGGTGCTGCTCGTCGCGCCGCGCTGGGGCGACGATCTGGGTGAACAGATTTTCGCGCTGGCGTTTGGCGTGCTCGTGGCCGGCGTGGCGCAGGCCGCGTTCCAAGTGCCGTACCTGTACCGAGAAGGCTACCGGCTCCGCTGGGTCACGCCGTGGCGCAACGACTCGGTGAGGCAGGTCATCCGCAAGATGATCCCGGCGACGATCGGTGTGGCGGCGTTCCAGTTCAACATCATCATCACGCAGACATTGGCGTTTTGGATCGAGCGCGCCAGCGGCACAAAGATTGTCGCGTCGTTCGAGTACGCAGTGCGGCTGATGGAACTGCCGCAGGGCGTGTTCGGTGTGTCGCTGGCGACGTTCCTGTTGCCGACGCTCGCCGGCTTGGCTGCAGACAAACAGTTCCCCGAGTTCCGCGACAATCTCCGGCGCGGCATGGGCTACCTGTTTTTCGTGAACGCCATTGCGGCGGCAATGCTGATGGTGCTGGCTGAGCCGATGGTGCGGCTGCTCTTCGAGCGCGGCGCGTTCACCGCCGACTCGACGGCACGTGCCGGCTTCGCGCTGATGTGCCTTGCGCCGAGCCTGTTGACCTACTCGGCAGTCAACGTGATGGCGCGGGCGTTTTACGCGCTGGGCGACACGAAGGTGCCAATGCAGATCAGCGCGGTGAGCCTCTGCCTTAACATCGTGGTGCTGGTGCCGCTCATTTTCATGTTTCCAAAAGGCCAGCAAGCCGGCGCGCTAGGCGTGGCCAACGCCCTCAGTTCCCTCTTGAATGTCGGGCTGCTCTCGTACGCTCTCAAGCGCAAGATGCCCAAGTGGGAGATCCAATCGCTGCTGCGCCCACTCGCCGGCATGCTGCTGGCGGCCGTCATCGCCGGGAGCGTCGCCTGGTTTTTACACGGCCAATGGATGGAACAATTTGGCAATGAATCGGTGTGGCTGAAGATCGGTGAAGTGTTCGCCCCGGCCATCGTCGCGGCCTTGGTTTACTGGGGGCTCACCGCCGCCATCGGCCTCCGCGAGCCACGCGATATCTTCGCCCTGATCCGGAAAAGCAGGTAGGGACGGCTGTCCCAGCCGTCCGTTTATGCGACCAGCCCTGCGTGGACGGCTGGGGACAGCCGTCCCTACCTTGGCCGCTTGGCCAAGCGCATGGTCGTTTTCGCTTTTCTCCGCACTCAAAAACCGCTTAATTGCGCGCGCGATGAATCGTTACGCGACCATCACCGTCATCGGGCGGGACAAGACCGGCGTGGTGGCCAGGGTCACCAGCCTGCTGTTCGAAACCAGGGCCAACATCGAGGCGCTGGAGGAACAGGTCACGCGCGGGCAGTTCAGCATGACGATTCAGGCCAGTTGGCGGGCGAGCATTTTCGACGAGAAATCTCTGGGCCAAGGGCTGCGTGCGCTGGGCCGCGACTTGGGCATGGAGATCAAGTGGTGGTTCACCGACCCCAAGCGCGCGCAACGCATGGCGCTGATGGTCACCCGCGAACCGCATTGCCTCGACGCCATTCTTGAGTCGGTGAAAACCGGAAAACTGAAGACGGAGATCGTCGTCGTCATCAGCAACCACCGCGACCTGCAGGCCAAGGTCGAGAAGGCCGGCCTGCCGTTTCATCATGTCGCATGGACGAACCGGGCCAAGGCCGAAGACAGGGCGCTCCGCATTCTCGAAAAAGCGCAGGTGGACTTCGTCGTGCTGGCGCGGTTCATGAAAATTTTGTCGCCGAACTTCGTCTGGCGATTCAAAAACAAAATCATCAGCATACACCCGTCGCTGCTGCCCAGTTTTCCCGGCCCGCAGCCGTACCGGCAGGCGTACGAGCACGGCGTGAAGATCGCCGGCGTGAGCGCGCATTTCGTGAGCATGCACCTCGACGAAGGGCCGGTCATCGC
>CAUZVJ010000088.1:0-9091 GCA_963583225.1 Verrucomicrobiia bacterium | reverse complement strand
CGCTCGCTCGAGGTCGGGCGATCCGGTTTGGGTGGCGACGGCAAACCGTGGCGAATCGGCCAGGACGTGTACGGCGACCGCGACATCCTGCCGCGCGAAGTCATCACACAAAAACTCAGCGTGCCGAATGCGGAGCGGGTATTCTTCCTGCGCCACGCACTGCGCGCCGGCTTCAGCATCGATGAGATCTTCGACCTCACTAAAATCGACCGCTGGTTCCTTACCCAGATAAAAGAGATCGTCGACTTCGAGGAAGAACTGGCCCAGTCGGCCTGAGTAACTCACGCGAAGACGCGAAGGCGCGAAGAAATCAAGCGGGTGAATGAACGCTGCCGCGAAAGCCGGCCCACGCTTGGCCAACTGAAAACTTGAAACTGAAAACTCGAAACTCCCTTGCGCTTGGCCAAGCGCCCTGAATCAGGCCGGCATGGCCTCGCGCATGGGGCGGGTGCTGGGCTCCGGGAGAGGTTTCCCTTGTTCCTCTAGCTCAACAATCTCCTCCTCGACCAAGGTGCACAATTGATTGTATGTGTCCGCTTCAGTTTCTGCATGGCACACGCCACCCCACGGAAACAAGTCGGGGCAGTAGCCAACATAGAGTGCATCGGTTTCCTCCCACTTGACGAATTTGAGGTATTGGTCTTGAGTTTTCATCGAGCTGTTTTTCGAATGGCGTCTTTCACCTGAACTTCCTGATAATGTCTGGCGTCATCACCCTCGCGCCCGCTCAACGTAAGAGAGCCCGGGTGGTCCGGGTGGCGGAGTTTGTGGTGTGAACCTTTTCCACCTTTGACGGTGACAAAGCCAGCCTGCCGCAAATCTCTGATAAGCTCTCGAATCTTTCGAGGCACGACAAGAACGTACAGCAGCTTTCGCGTTTAATCCAGTCGGATTTTCAGCCTAAAAGTGCCGCCTGCGCTTGGTCAAGCGCTTGGGTTTTTTACAAAATCTTGATCAGGGCTTCGGCCATTTGGGAGGGGGTTTCGGCGACGCTGATTCCGGCATCCTCCATGGCGGCGATCTTGGCTTTGGCGGTGCCTTTGCCGCCGCTGATGATGGCACCGGCGTGGCCCATGCGGCGTCCCGGGGGGGCCGTCATTCCGGCGATGAATCCGGCGACCGGTTTTTTGCAATTCTCCTTGATCCACTCGGCGGCTTCCTCTTCGGCGGAGCCGCCGATCTCGCCGATCATGATGATGCCGCGTGTGTCGGGGTCATCGTTGAAGAGTTTAATGATGTCGAGGTGCGTGCTGCCGGGGACGGGGTCGCCGCCGATGCCGACGCAGGTCGATTGGCCAAGGCCGTTGCAGGTGAGTTGCCAAACGGCTTCGTAGGTAAGTGTGCCGCTGCGGCTGACGACGCCGATGTCGCCCGCTTTGTGAATGTAGCCGGGGGCGATGCCGATGCGGCAGCCGCCGTGGGAGTCTTCGCCGGTGCCGGGGGTGACGACGCCGGGGCAGTTCGGGCCGATGAGCCGGGTGGCCGATCCCGCAATCGCAGCCTTGACCTCGATCATGTCGCGCACGGGAATGCCTTCGGTAATGGCGACGACTAACTCGAGTCCGGCATCGACCGCTTCGAAGATGGCGTCGGCGGCGAAGGGCGGCGGCACGAAAATCGCGGAGGCGGTTGCGCCGGTTTCGCGGGCGGCCTCGGCGACGCCGTCGAAGATCGGGACGGTGTCCTGAAATTTCTGGCCGGCTTTGCCGGGGGTGACGCCGGCGACGACTTGGGTGCCGTACTCGATGCTGAGCTGGGTGTGCCGGCCGCCGAAGCTGCCGGTGATGCCTTGGACGAGGAGTTTGGTGTCGGGTTTGACGAGAATTGCCATGCTGTTGTGAAATCGGGGTCGGGGTTATGCGGCGGCCTCGGCGACGACTTTTTGCGCGGCCTCGGCCATGCTGTCTGCGCCGATGAGAGTGAGGCCGGAGTCGGCGAGAGTCTTGCGGCCGGCGACGACGTTGTTGCCCTCGAGCCGGACGACGAGCGGCAACTTGAGTTGGGTGGCCTCGGCGGCAGCGACGACGCCCTCGGCGATGGTGTTGCAGTTCATGATGCCGCCGAAAATGTTGACGAGGATCGCTTTGACGTTGGGATCCTTGAGGACGATCTGAAATGCCGCCGTCACTTGCTCCGTTGAGGCGCTGCCGCCGACGTCGAGGAAGTTCGCCGGCTCGCCGCCGTAATGTTTGATGGCGTCCATCGTGGCCATGGCCAAGCCGGCGCCGTTGACGAGGCAGGCGACGGAGCCGTCGAGCTTGATGTAATTGAGGTCGTGCTTGCCGGCCTCGACCTCGAGCTCGGCTTCCTCATTGAGGTCGCGCATCTCGGCGATGTCCTTGTGGCGGTACAGCGCGTTGGCATCGACGGAAATCTTGGCATCGACGGCGGCGATTTTTTGGGAGCCGTCCGGGTTCTCGACGATGCAGAGCGGGTTGATCTCGACCATCGAGGCGTCGCACTCCCACCATGTTTTGTAAACGCCGGCGATGAGCTTGGCCCCGGAGTGAATGAGTTTGCCGCTGAGGCCAAGCGCCTTGGCCAAGTTGCGTGCTTGGTACGGTTGCAGGCCAAGCAGGGGATCGACGTTCAGCTTGACGATGGCGTCGGGGTTTGTCTCGGCGACCTCCTCGATGTCAACGCCGCCTTCGCGGCTGGCCATGATGAGCGGCTGGAAGGTCTCGCGGTCGAGCAGCACGGCGAGGTAAAATTCGTCAACAATCTTCTCGCCGCTGGCGACGAGCAGGGTGTGGACCTGGCGGCCGGCCTCTCCGGTTTGCTTGGTGACGATGGTGTTGCCGAGCATCGCCTTGGCTTTTTCGTGGACGTCGTCGGCCGACTTGCAGAGGTGCACGCCGCCCTTGAAGCCGTCCTTGAAAACGCCCTTGCCGCGACCGCCGGAGTGAATTTGAATCTTGAGCACGACCATTTCCTGACCCTCGGCAAAGAGTTTCTCGGCGATAGAGCGTGCCTCGTCGGGAGTCGTACAGGGTTGGCCCCCAGGGACTTCGACCCCGTGGCGGGCGAGCAATTGCTTGGCTTGGTATTCGTGAAGGTTCATTTCTCCCAGTCGCCGAAACGGCGGTGGGAATGATTACGGCCAAGCGGCTGGGGAATCAAGCGGATTGGGTTTCAAAAAAGATATCCAAAAAAAATATTTGCATAATGACAGGATGGTGCTATTTATTTCCAACCGAAGTGTTGACGGGCTGTGGGTTAATTGCAATAAACCCCGCCCCTGAACTGGACTGCGTTTGTTTACGTAGTTCCAATTTTTAGTTCCAATTTTAACTGAAACTGAGTAAAAACTGAGTAATGAGCAAAAAAAAAGAACTAGCAAATGAAGAATGGGATTTTTCCGTTTTGGAAAAAGCACCCCGAACGGTGATCCACCGCGCCCTCCAATGGGAGCTGGATCGTGAACTGGGAAGCGGCAAAGAGCCGTTCCTGAAATCCACCGAAGGCCGCAAGGCATTGGTGGCAGCAGGCAAGGGGCAAGGCAGCGCCTCGGGCGTGGTCGAGTTGGGCAAGGCCAACGAGAAGACCATGCCCTTTGAGGAGTCGCACAACTTCCGGATCGACTGGTCCCAGCCCCGCGAGGAGTTGATCAACCAGTTTGGCGATTGGCTGGATACGCAGGAGAAGAGCGGCCGGCTCATGAGGAAGCCGGTGCTGGGCAAGCCGAGGCAGCCGCTGACGATGTTGCGCAAAATGTCGATTGTCCGGCTGAAGGCCAACGGCTATTCGCTCCGAAGCGCCACGGCCCAGTTCAAAGACAAGAAACGTTTTGTGCAAGGCTTGCACAAGATCAACTGGACCACGGCATCGCGCGAGGTGGAGAATGCAATGAAGAGACGCCGCAGCAACCTCAAATCCCTTGAGCGGACCATGGGTGGGAAGAACTGGAAGACCGGCGTTTACCAGGGCGCGTAAAGACCGCCGTCATAAAGAATGTTTGATGTCCGCCGGGGGAACCTCCTCGGCGGACATTTTTCTTGCCGCCATCACCCAGCCAAGGCAGAGGCGGCGCACCGGCTTGAAGAGGTTGACCACCGAGCAGGCGTGGTTCACCGCGAGGCTCACCAGCGCCGTGTAAACCCTATCCGGCAGCCGGTTGCCAAGGTTGCCGACCTGCGTGTCGAGGAACATTTGCGCCATCGTCGTCCAGTTGTTGCCCCGGCGAATCTCGTCGAGAATTTCAAAGTCGGCCTCCTCCAGCAAATGCCGCAGACCGTGCAGCGTGTAGCGGTAATAATCGTGCGGCTCCTCGTGCAGCGGCCACGTCATCGGTGCGGAGAGAATCAGGATGCCGTCCGGCTTGAGGACGCGGGCCATCTCCGGGATGACGATTTCCGGGTGCCGCACGTGCTCGAGCATCTGCGTGCTGACGACCGTGTCGAATGTCCCCTCGCGGAACGGCAGCACCATGCTGTCCGAGAAAAAGTCGGCGCGGGTTAAATCGCCGTACGAGCCCTCCATCGTCACCGGCCAATCGGTGCCGTAATAGCGACTGCCGCGCTGCGTCAGCAGGCTCTCATACGGCTTCATGCCGCAGCCGACATCGAGTATTTTCCCCGGTTTCACTCGGGGGCGCAACTCCCTAAGTGCCTGCACGATACTCACCCGCTCGAGGTAGTGCGGGCGACGCTTTACAGGGTGGAGAAATTCCCGCTCCACCGCCGCGTCGGTCTTGTGTGCTTTGTCAGTCATTGCGTCGGTTGCAGCCGCTTGGCCAAAGGCGCGTCATTAGACCAAACGGAAGCCGGTCAGAAAAGTAAAACGACCGCTTGGCCAAGTGCTCCGCCGACACGCGCGGCTCGTCGGCGATGCGCTGCACAAACTCGTCGAACACGCGGAAGTACTCCGCCTCGCAGTGGCGTGCGGTGAGCGCGCGGGCATCGGCGCGCGCTTGGCCAAGCGCTGACTCCGGCTTGGCCAGGATCGACTTGAGCTTGGCCGCCGCCTGGGCGAAGTCGAAGGCGTCCCAGACAAACTCGCCGCCGAGCTTGGCTGAGTACTCGTCGCCGCCGCTGCCGATCGCCGGGCAGAGCGGCAGCACCCCGGCGCTGAACGCCTCGAGCATCGAGATGGGCAACCCCTCGTAGTCGCTGACGCTCGTGATGAAGTCCCAACCGGCCAACACTGCGCGGTAGTCGTCGCCCGACTTGCGGCCGTGAAAAATGGTGCGCCCGCTTGGCAACTGTTGTTCGAGCCAGGTTTGTTTCGGGCCGTCGCCGAGCAACTCGAGACGAAAGTCGATGCCGGCCGACTCGAGTGCCTTGGCCAGCGCGGGCAAACGCTCGACCCGTTTTTGTTCGGACTGCATCCGGCCGACCCAGCCGATCGCCACCGTGCGCTTGGCCAAGGGCGGACGCTCCGGCATCGCTGCCACGCCGTTGATCGGGTAGGGAATCAACGAGACGCGGTTCGCCTCGGCCAAGTCCGGCAAACAGTCGGACACGAGTTCGACGAGTGCGTTGCTCACGCACAGCACGCCGTCGAGCAGGCCGCGCTGGGATTCGAGGTGAGGCCGCAGCTCGGTCCAGTCCGAGTGAAGGAGGCCGACGCGCCACTTGGCCGGCATAAGGTCGGCGAGAAATTGGAGACCCCACATATTATGACAGACCGCCACCGAGTCGGTGAAGTGCTGGGAGTGGTTCGCGAACTTGGCGCGCATTGAGTGGATGGAGTGGCCACCGCCGAAGCCAAGCCCGGTGATGTCGGGTTCGTCGAAGTCATCCGACTCGAACGCGAACAGAAAACCGGGTTCGTGGCCGCGCTTGGCATCGGAGGCGTGATGCCGTTTGAGGATGGATTGCACGCCGCCCAAGGATCGGTAGTAAGTGAAGAAATGAGAGAGGCGCATCACGGGGCCAAGCGCGTGGCTTGGGTGCAGATGGTTGGGTCGCACCGATGATGAGTCAACCGAAACTGCCAAAACAGCCGGTTTTATTGAGTTTTCGCTGAAAGTGCCTTTTTGAATTATTTTTAAAAATGTACTTACAATGTATTGACAATGTATGTGCATAGCGTATTTTTTCGGTCAGCGGAGATGGAATTCGACTGGGTTAACATGCCGTTTGAGTGGGAAGGATTGGTTCCGAAGGATGTGGAGGAGTCCTTTGAGGATCCGTTTTCCTGCAAGCTTATGCCCGACTCACCCCGATATGCCGGTGAGTCGAGATATTTCAACTTGGGCATGGCGGCATCGGGTTATGGGATTTTCAGCGTTTACCGAACCAACGGCAAACAGATTCGCGTGGTGATGGCTCGGGGTTTCACGGAGGATGAAACCTTTTTTTATCAGCGGAAGATGAGCCAGAAAGTTGGATGAGGCATGAGGCGACGCATGAAAAATGACCGGAATGAATCAGATCAGCGATTGGGAAGAAGTGCCGCAGTTCGACGGCGAAGATGCGGAAGCCGCTTTTTGGGCGAACACCGGCGTTGCGCCCCGGTTGATGGAGTTGGCGCTGGCGCAGAGCGGGGAGGGGGTCGAGTCGGTCACCATCTCGTTGCGGATGGATCCGCGGATGTTGTCGAAGATCAAGCGTCTGGCGAGGTCGCGTTATTTGGGCTACCAAAGCATGATCAAGCAGTGGTTGAGCGAGCGAATGGAACAGGAGACAAAGGATCAATGACACAGTTGAAGAGGAAGAGCGGAGGCCGGCGCGGGTTCACGCTGGTGGAGTTGCTGGTGGTCATCGTGATCATCGGTATTTTGGCGTCGCTGGTGGTGGGCCTGAGCGGCACGGCCAGCCGCAAGATGCGGGAGTCGCGCACCCGGGCGGAGTTGGTGGCGATAGAGACTGCCATTGGGGCGTACAAATCGAAGTTCGGCCACTACCCGCCGAACAACCCAAAAGACCCGGCGCTGAACTCGCTGTATTACGAGCTGACCGGCTGCCTGTTCAATGGGAAAACATTTATCGACCCCAACACGGGAACGGTGATGAAAGTACAGGCGATCAAGGAGCACTTCGGCGTGGAGGGGTTCGTCAACACCGCCCGGACCGAGAGGGAATTAAAAAAATTCTACGAGCCGACCGCGAAGACCGTCAGGCATATCAGCGAGGAACACGGTGATGACGACCCGGGTACGGGCCAAGTAAAGCATCATGCGGATGAAGTCCATGTCCTCTGCGTGCCGGTGCCGTGGCCGATAGAACGCGATGACCACCCCGTCCGGCATCACGGCAAAGTGGCAAAGGGCATCAACCCGTGGCGCTATGTGACCGGCCAGTCGGTTGTGAACAACATCGGCAAGTACGACCTGTGGGCCGAGATCGTCGTGGGCGACGAGGTGCTGGTCATCAGCAACTGGCGCAAGGAGACCTTCCCCCGCAAGCAGCTTTCGAGATATTACAAAAAGAAAAAACGCAACTGACTTGAACAACAAACGAAACATGAAAACGAAGACAACGAATCCCGACACCGCGCTGGCCAGGCACTTGGCCAGGCGCGGTTTCACCCTCGTGGAATTGCTGGTGGTAATCGGCATCATTTCCATCCTGGCCGCGATGCTCCTGCCGACGCTGGGCAAGGCCAAGGACTCAGCCAAGAAGGCGCAGGCCAAGAGCGAGATGCAGAACATCGCCGGTGCAGTGCGGGCCTACGAGGCGGAGTACAGCCGCTTCCCGATCCCGTCGCAGATCATCAAGCAGTTAAAAACCCCGGACTACACCTTTGGCACCATGCACAAGGACGGCAGCTCGGCCAGGCTCCTGACAAATCCCAAGGGGAATGCGTTGCCGAAGATTGCCACCCCGGGCCGGTGGCAGGTGAGTAACGCCGAGGTGGTGGCGATCCTGCGGGCGCAGGAAAAATTCCGCAACGGCCGCCCGACCTCGAACCGCAATCACAAGATGAACCCGAAGAAGATTAATTTTCTCAACGCCAAGGACGTGACCTCAACCACGCAGGGCGGGGTGGGCACCGACGGCGTGTTTCGTGACCCGTGGGGCAGCCCGTACATCGTCACCGTGGACGCAAACTACGACGGCAAAACGATCGACGCATTTTACGGCAAAGGTGGCGTGTCCGGCTCGGACAAGAGCGCCGGGCTGACAGGCTTGACCAAGGTCAACGGTGGGTATCAAGCCAACACGCCGGTGATGGTCTGGTCCCTCGGCCCCGACGGGTTGGCCAGTGCGGGCGAGAAGGCGAACAAAGGTGGGAACAAGGACAATATCCTGAGTTGGCAGTAAACCGGGGGTGCGCTTGGCCAAGGGCATGAAACATTCAGGAACCAACCGACGAGGGCACGGCGCGCTTGGCCGAGGCGCGTTCACGCTGCTCGAGTTGCTGGTGGTCATCGGGATCATTGCCGTGCTGACAAGCATCACGCTGCCGGCGTTGAAGGGGCTTGGGCGCAGTGCCACCAGCAAGGGCGCGGCGCGGCAGTTGGTGGAGGACCTCAGGTACGCCCGGCAGATCGCGCTTCGCAACCGCTCGACCGTGTACGTCGTCTTCACACCCACCAACATCTGGGACATCATCAAAAACGTGGATCGCGAAATGTTGCCGCCGCGAAAGAAGGATCCGCGCCTGCTCTCGCTCACCAACATGCTGGAGAAGCAGTTCAGCGGCTATGCCATCATGTCGATGCGCTCAGTCGGCGACCAGCCCGGGCGGAGTCACCCCAACTACCTCACCGAGTGGAAAAAACTGCCGGACGGCATGCTGATCGCTCCGTACAAGTTCATGGCATGGCGCCAGGGAGCGGGTCAGTACAAGCGGGGCGACGAGTACAGCGACGGATTTCTAAGGGACCACTTTTACGGGCACCCCCCCCAGCCGCCATTGATCCCCTTTCCGCTGGCCGACAGCAGCCCGGCCCGGCTGCCGCACGTGGCATTCAACTCCCGGGGGCAACTGGTCAAGCGCGACGGCTTCGGGAAGCTCGTGCCGGCGGGGCGCGACGAGTTTATTCCGCTGGTCGAGGGCAGTGTGTTTCATGAGCGGGACCGTTTTGGCAACTACCGGCCCGGCTGGCCGGACGTGGTGGCCATCGGCCAATACGCCGAGATGCAGGCCGAGGATGTCGAGCAGTCATGGTATGGTGACATCATCGAGGCGGGGCAGGTGAAGC
>CAUZVJ010000087.1:0-9183 GCA_963583225.1 Verrucomicrobiia bacterium | reverse complement strand
CCCACGCCGAAAATGAATCAGGCCAGCCCGAGCAGTTCACGGGCCTCCCTGTAGCCGGCGGCGGTGTTGCCGTATTCGCTGGCGGTCACCCGGGCCAGCGCGACGAGCTGCCGCCAACGGAAGGCGGGACGTGTCTTGATAAATTCCTCGCTCACGGTGCGGTAATATTTCTCGGCGTGCAGCGCGCCAAATTCGCTGGTGGCATAGCGCAGCAGCAGGTCGAACACCGGGCGGGCGTCGTGGCCCAGCTGGCCGTACCGATGGATGATTGCGCAGGCCCGGAACTGATCCTTCTCGCGGATCGCGCCGTCGGCGTTTTTCAGCAGCGCCTTCGGGTCGTTGTCGCGAACCTGGCCGACGTGCTCGGATCGCGGATACGGCTTGGCGGTGGCTCGGCCGGCCTGTCCCGCGGTGTGGTACGCCCCGACGATCAAACTGGCCACGGTGTTGCGGTGGTTGCTCACCCTCGCGATGTTGCGCCACGCATTGATGGCGTCCGAGGCGTGCACGCCGACCGAGTCGCCATGGACGCTGCCGACCGTTTTTTTGCCGTTGTTCATTGTCGCGCTCTCGCGGCCGGGATCGCGCAACAGGAGTTGGTTCGCCGCCAGCGACATGGCCTCGCCGACGTCCTCGGGATCGTATCCCCCGGCCAAGGCGGCGGCCACCGCACCGGCCGCCTGCTCCCGCGAGCCTGCGAAGACGGTTTGGCTTAGTTCGCTGATCCAGCCGTCGTCCGCCTTGCGTTTTCCGAGTTCGCGATCCAGCAGCCGATGCTCATCTAACAGCTTGGGCAGCACAGCGCGAATGTGTGCCGCGCTGCGATTGCCTGATTCGCGGCTCACGCAGTACCGCAATGACTGGCGAAACAGCGTGTGCGCCTGCTCCTCACCGGTGAACTCGAGCAACGCCCAGGCGCGCCACGACAACACCACGCGATGCACATCGACCTCGTCCTGAACCGCGTACTGCAAATGGTTGTAAGCCTCCCCGATCGGCTGCCTGGCCAGGGCGGCGAAGGTGCGCTCGGCCCGGTCGATGTCCGCCGAGCGAGTCGCCGAGCGGAGCAGTTCGCCACCGGCGGTCGCTTGGCCAAGCGCTGCCGGAGTGATCGGCCGCAGCACTTCCTTTTTGCGGCCTCCAAACTGCTGGATGCGACTCGCGTTGCGATACAGCACTTTCAGAACCGGCAACGGGCGCAGCGCCTCCGGCAACTCGCGTGCCATCTCAAAGGCGGGCGCGAGGGCCATGATGGTGTGGAACCCCACGTAGTCCTGGCCGCCAAACGTGCGGGCATTAGCCAGTGCACCGGCGGCGATCAATGTTCGCAGGTCGGTGCCGGCCTTGATTTTGCCAACCAACTGGCGCTGCAACTTGTCCGGCGGCGTGTCCTGCATCAGTGCCACCAGCGGCTCCAGTTTGCCGAAGGTCAGTCGGCCCACGCCCTCGTCGGCATAAGCCGGGGCGAGGCCGAGATCGAACGCCAGCGTGGAGCCGACGCTGCTAATCAGCATACCCCTGCCGACATCGGCCAAGAAGTCGCGGCGTGAATTGAGACGCAGTTTGGCGTCGTGAGAATGGAGGGAGGAGGGTTCTTTTTGCATGGCGATTGAACGATAGAGCTCCAAGTCCGTTAAGTCAAGTGGCCTAATTCTGCTGTCGGAACTCTTTAGAAATATCCGCATGACTGGAGGTTGAGGCTGTCCTCGCACCGTGTTGTACGAGAGGGCCGGTTCCGGCTCAAGTGCGATCGTTGTGGGTGGCTTTCCAGACCTCGCACACCCAGCGGCCACGCGTGCCGGTGCTGTTGCGTTCAATGGGCCGGAAGGTCTTGATCTCGGACTGGTCGATGATCTCGAGTTGCCGCTGGGTCAGGGGAATTTTTCTCGCCTCGGCGGCCGGCTCCACCTGTGCCGCCCCGTAAATCTCCCGGGCGGCCTGGAGAATCTTGTCGCCATAGGAAAAATTCGGGATCACGGGAAAATAAACCGTGCCACCAGGCATCAAGTGCTGCTGGCTCTGCTCGAGGAACGGAATGGTCACCTCGGTTCCGTCGGCGCCGCCCAGTGGAATGCCACCGATGTCCTCCGGTTCGGGAGGGTACCATTCCAGTTCCTGGCCGATGGCGGTCATGCCGGAACAGTCCCCGACGATGACGTTTGCCCGGCCTTCAAGTGGACTGAACAAGCTGCCCTCGAACACCGTGGCCTGCTCCTGAAATCCGTGTTCGCGGATGTTGAGCCGGGCGGCATCAACCTGCTGTGGTACAACCTCCACGGAGTAAAGATGCTCGAGCCCGGGAAATTTCTGCAGGAACAGCAGGGTCATGCTACCGATGCCAGCGCCAATCTCGAACACCACGTCACCGGGCCGGATTTCCACCGGGTCAGCAACGGTCCTTGTGACCTGGTTGGGCCGGAACCAGGGGAGGTTGACAGGATGCCACAACTCCAACACGTATCCCTTGTCGAGTTGAATAGGCTCCTTTTTGAATTGATCCTGCGAAACCTCCCCGCCGCCAGCATTTGCCTGTTGCAGGCTTTCCGTGTCGGAAATGAAAGGATTGTTCATTGGGCAGGGTAAGTTTGTCTCGGCACAAGAGGTTTACACCCGGCTCCACCCTGTGGCCAGCAATAAACTCACTGGCAAACATCAGCTCCGGCCAAGCGCTTGGCAAAGCGCGGGCGATGGCTTTGGCTTGGCTTCGGGGTGGCGGTTGCTACGCTGCGGCCATCCATTGGATCGCATGATGAAACAATTTTTCCTGATCGCCGGGCTCGTTGCGATCGCCGGCCAAGCGCTTGGTCAAATCACCAAACCGACCGATGCGCCCAAGCCGCTCTCCCCAGCCGACAGCGCCAAGCTCGTGAAGCTCCCGCCCGGCTTCCGGCTCGAGCTCGTCGCCGCCGAGCCGGTCATCCGACAGCCCTCCGGCGTGTGTTGGGACGCGCACGGCAACCTCTTCGTCAGCGAGTTGCACGGCTACAACATCGAGGGACAGTTCGACATCGAGGAGTTGAACAAAACCGGCAAACTCGACCGCGTCGTCCGGCGCATCGCCGCCAACAAGGACGCCATGCGCCGCGCCGAGAAGGAACAGTACGGCACCGTCAAGCGACTCATCGACGACGACGGCGACGGCGTGATGGACCGCGCCGAAGTGTGGGCCGACCGGTTGCCGGTTTGCTTGGGCGTCTGCCCCGCTCGCGGCGGCATCATCGCCGTCTGCGCGCCGGACATCGTCTTCCTCGCCGACCGCGACGGCGACGGCAAAGCGGAGATTCGCGAGACGCTTTTCACCGGCTTCAAATTTGGCGTCATTGAGCGCCGCATCAACTCGCCGCTTTGGGGGCCGGACAACTGGATTTACATCGACGGTGGCCAGGGCGGCCGCATCACCGGGCCGCACCTCGCCGCACCGGTCGATATTCCGGTCACCGGATTTCGGATCAAGCCGGACGGCTCGGCCATCGAGCCGGTCAGCGGCCACACCGGCACGTACGGCTTCACCTTCAACGCCGCCGGCGACCGCCTCACCGGCTCCGGCGGTTCGCCCGGCATCCAAGTCGCGCCATTGCCTTGGCATTACCTGTCCCGCAACCCCGATGTCGCCGTCCGAGCCGCGACGCGCAACGCCGCCGACTACAATACCACGTTCCCGATCAGCCAAGCGCACCCGTGGCGAACCAAGCGCGCGGCCGACCCCGGCTTCGGAAAATATTACAGCGACCACTACGGCGCAGCCGAGTCGATCCCCAACGGCTACTTCACCTCCGCCTGCTCGCCGCTTGTTTATCAGGACACCGCGTTGCCCGGCTTGGCCGGCCAAATCCTCGCCTGCGCCCCGGCGCAAAACCTCGTCCACCGCGCCCGCCTCAGCCGCGACGGGACGCTCCTAAAAATCCGCCGAGCGCCGGGAGAGGCCAAGTCGGAGTTTCTCGCCTCGACCGACATTTGGTTTCACCCGATCCACCTTGCCATCGGCCCGAACGGCGGCGTTTACATCGCCGATTATTACCGCGAAATCATCGAGGATTACTCCGCGATCCCGCGCTATTTGCAGCAGCAATACGGCTTGGCCGACGGCAATAACCACGGTCGAATCTGGCGACTCGCGCATGACAAAATGCACGCGCCGCAGTCGCCGAACCTGGCCAAGCTCAGCAACGCCGCGCTGGGCCGCGAAGTCGCCAGCCCGCGCTTTTGGCGGCGGCAAACTGCTCGCCGCTTGCTGCTCGAACGCGACGCCCGCTTGGCCAAAATCACCCTGTCCACGAAAGACACCGCAGCCGCAATCAACGCGCTTTACACGCTCATCGGCCTCGGGCAACTCGACGACAACACGCTCGCCGCTGCGCTTGGCCACGGCGCGCCCGGCGTGCGGCGGCATGCGTTGCGTCTGGCCGAGCGCCGGTTCGGCGACAGTGAAAAACTGCTCACCGCCGCACTTCGCCTGGCCGACGACAACGCGGCAATCGTCCGGCTGCAACTTGCCCTTTCGCTCGGCGAGAGCGACGACCCGCGCACGCTCGATGCCCTCGCCCGCTTGGCCAAGCGGCACGGCGGCGACGACTGGCTTGGCGACGCCATTCTCACTTCGCTCGCCGGGCGCGCCTCGGACATGTTGGCCGCGCTCCTCGACCGGCCCAGAGAGGCACACGGCGCGCGCGGCCTGATCGCCCGGCTGTGCGGCTCGATCGCCACGCGGCGAAACACCGGCGAGCTGTCCGCCGCCATCGTCCACATCGCCGGGCTGACGGATCACGGTTTGCAACAGGCGTGCCTCGACGGTTTGCGCGAGCCGTTCAAGTCCGCCACCACCGTGGCCCTCTCGGGCGCCGCGCGAGCCGCGCTCGGCCAACTGACCACGGCCAGCGACGGCGAAGTGCGAATCGCCGCAGTCGGCCTGACGCAAATTTTGAAACTCGAGTCGCCCGCCGGCCGCGAGGCGCGTCTGGCCAACGCGCTGGCCGAAGTCGCCAACGTGCAACTGAGCGCCGCCCGCCGACTCGCCGCCGTGCGTGCGCTTGGCGCCGATACCGACCCCGGCATCGCGGCGCAAATGCTCGACGCTTACCCCGCCGCCACGCCGCCGGTTCGCCGCGCCATCCTCGGTGTCGCCTTTGCGCGGCGCGACCATTTGCCCGCCGTGGTGGCGGCGATGGAACAGCAAAAAATTTCCCCCGCCGTGCTCAACGCCGTGCAACGCGACACGCTGCTCGGGCAGTCCGACACCGGCTTGGCCAAGCGGGCGCGGGCGTTGTTCGCGACGCTCCCGCCGGTCGATGACAAATTGCTTCAGCGTTTCGTCGCCGCGCTTGCCGACAAGCGCGACACGGCCCACGGGCGGCAGGTTTTCACACAGCACTGCTCGATCTGCCACCGCGCGCACGGCATAGGCTTCGCCGTGGGGCCGGACTTGACGGCGGAGTTTCGCCGTGCCGAAGAGACGATCGTGCGGGACATTCTCGCGCCGAGCGCGGTGATCGTCGCCGGGCACGAAACGTACACGGTCGAGACGAGGGACGGGCGGGTGTTGAGCGGCGTGCTCGCCGGCGAGTCGGCCAACAGCCTGACACTGCTGCTGCCGGGTGGCGTGCGGCTGGACGTGCTGCGAAAGGACATCAAATCGCTCAAGTCACTCGACGTGTCGCTCATGCCGGAGTCGCTGGCGGTGGCGCTGAAGCCGATCGACGTGGCCGACGCAATCGCCTGGCTGCGACAACCGCCGACGCGGCAGGTGTTGTTCGACGACAATCCGGCGTTTGTCGATTTGCTGACGAAAGGCGGCGGCACGGCGACCGTCGTGACGGACGAACATTTCAGCGGCAACGCGGCGCTGCGAATCACTCCGACGCAGCGAGAGTCGGCGAGCATCCCCGGCTGGGCGTTTCGCATTCGGGAAAACCCCGGTGCGGGCGAGTACCGCTACCTGCGGCTGGCATGGAAGGCGCCCGAGGCGCAGGGCGTGATGGTCGAGCTGGCCGCGAGCGGCGGATGGCCACCGGCGAGCAGTCCGATGCGGCGATATTTCAGCGGCAAAAACACCACCCCTTGGCAGGCGACCCGCGTGGCCACTGATTCGCCCCACGAGTGGACGGTGGTCACGCGGGATTTGTGGAAGGATTTCGGCGCGTTCACCCTCACCGGCATCGCCCCGACGGCGATGGGTGGCCCGGTGCTGTTCGACCGGATCGAATTGCTGCGAACACCGGAAGAGTAACTTGGCCAAGCGGCGGCATCAGCCCTTTTCGTACAGGACGGTGATCAACACGTCGGACGCAACAGCGACGTTGCCCTGAAGTGAGCTTCCGGACTTGGCGGCCGGGTTGTAGCTCTGGGTGGCGATGTTGCCGGTCACCTGGAGAATCTTCGCCCCCTCGCTCTCGGCCCAGTCGTTGATCTGCTGTTCGAGTGCCTCGACCTCGTTTTCCAGTCCCTTGAAAATCTTGACGCGTTGCATGGTATGAATCGGTTATTCCCGCAGCATCAGCAGGTTGCCGGTGGTGGACTCATCGACAATCTGGAGCTGGTACGGCGGCGAAAGCTTGCTGTCGGCGCCGCGCATGAGCACCGCGCTGTATTCGTAGTCGAACTTGAAATGGTAGTTGATGACCCGGGTGCCGTCGGGGATCGGCACCAGCGTCTCCCAGCGGCCCTGGGTGAGCTGGGTTTGCCGCATCGGGAAGGCCTGGTTGTTGAAGATCACGATCGGCTTCATCGAGGCCGAGTCGAGCGTACGCTGGTTGCTCTGGAACATCGCCTCGACCGGGTACAGCCCGGTTTGGCTCCAAGGCAGCTCACGCGGGGTGAGGTTGGTGATCGTGCTGGTGGTACACCCAGCCAACAGGGAAAAACAGGCACAAATGATACAAAACCACCTCATCAACAACGGCAGAAATCCTGCGAACCTCGCGATGGTTTGTAAAGCCCGCAATTGCTCACCAAGTGTAGGTCAGGAAAAACAGGATCAGCAGGATTGCCGCCCCGACCCAGAGCCAGTGCAGGCGTTTGCCCCTTGGCCGGCCGCCCTGCCCGAATTCCCGCGTCACAAAATCGTCGTAGTCGAACTCCTCCTCCGGCAGGTGGGTGGACTCGTATTGCGCCTCGTCGGCCCAGCCGGTGTCCGGGCACGCGCCGCACTCCGGGCAGGCACGCGCCTTGGCCGGGAGATCTGCGCCGCAGTTTGGGCAACCGTCGGGAGTCATCAGTGGCACTTGGCCAAGCGGCCGACCCAGCCCGGTTTCATCCGCATCGCCGGGTCCTCGAACACCACCGGGTCCACACTCCAGATCGAGGCCAACAGTGGCAGGCGGTCCACATTCGCGCCGACAATCTCCCACTGCTGATACGAGTCGTCGTCGCCGTCCGCGAGATACTCAAAACAACGCATACCGGTCTTCTCCTCGGCGAGCGTCGGCTTGCCCTGGTTCCAGGCCGTCTCGCCGGTCCACGCGTAGGCGCGGGTGACCTTCCGCTCGATGAGCTTGGCCCAGGCGTGGTGGCCCAGCGCCGGGTTGCCGTGAAAATACTGCACATGGCCCAGCCGCTCACTCATGTCGGCAAGGAACCGGTAACAAGCGTCGATGTCCTCCCCGGGATCGGGCAGCTGCCGCCCCGTGACCACCACCCAGCCGTTGACCGGTGGCGACACAAACAACCGCCCGGCATCGGGATCGGCCATCGCCTCGGCACAGGCGCACGGATGCAGGTCGCCAAGGCCCATCGAGCGGGCGACATCCTCCGGGTTGCGCGAGCGCACCGCCAGCCAAGTGCGCGGGCGGCTAAAAATCGAAGGTGTTAACCGCCGCCGCACGCTGCGTGCGAAAGTGATCTCGTCGAGCCGCACCTGCCGCGCACGCCGACGCCCCAGCGCATAAAAAAGCGCCGCGACGGCCCACACGAAAACAAACGGGCCAAGGATGAGAAGCATCGTCATCATTGGAAGGCCAAAGACTGCCTCGCTTGGCCCGGCGGCGCAAATGGAATTTTACGGACCGATGCTTTTCATTCGCTTGGCCAAGCGCTAAATTTCCGCCCCGGCAAAATGACCATCATCACTGACGAGCGCTGCACGGCTTACCATTCGCCCGGACACCCGGAGCGGCCTTTCCGCGTCAGCGGCCCGGTCAAAAAACTCAAGGCACAAACCGAGCTCAAGCTCGAGTGGCTCAAGCCGGAGCCGGCGCCCAAGGCCAAGGTGCTGCGCGCCCACACGACCAATCATTTTCAGCGCCTGGCCGAGCCGCACGACTTCGACGGCGACACCGCCTACCACGACGGCATCCGCGACCACGCGCTGCGCAGTGCCGGCGGCGCGCTCAAGGCAGTCGAGTTGGCCAAGGCCGGCAAGCCGAACTTCAGCCTGTTGCGTCCGCCGGGGCATCACGCCACGAAGGAACGCGCGATGGGATTTTGCTACCTCGGCTCGGTCGCCATCTCCGCGCTCGAGGCCAAGGCGACCGGCTCGAAAAAAGTCGCCGTGTTCGACTTCGACGTGCATCACGGCAACGGCACCGAGGACATCCTGGCCAAGCGCGACGGCGTGGCGTTCTTTTCCATCCACCAACACCCCGCCTACCCCGGCACCGGCACCGAGTCGTTCGACAACTGCCGCAACTACACCGCCCGGCCCAATCTGCCGCGCGAGGATTACCGCAAAACCGCCGAGCGCGCCGTCGCCGATCTTAAGGCGTACGACCCCGATCTCGTCATCGTCTCCGCCGGTTTCGACGCCTACGCCGGCGACCCGCTCTGCAACCAGAAACTAAGCGCGGAGGACTTCCGGTGGTTCGGCAAAACGCTCGCCGGCCTCGGCGTGCCGGTGGCCAGCGCGATGGAGGGCGGCTACAGCGACGACCTCCCCGACCTCGTGCTCGCCTATCTGCGGGGCCTCCTCGGCAAGTAAAAACCTGTCGTCTTCGGCAGCGGGCCGCTCTACATTTCGGCCGTGTCATACGAGTTCAAATTCGTCCGCACCGTCGAGTTTTCCGAGACAGACATGGCCGGCATCGTGCATTTCTCCAACTACTGCAAATATATGGAGGCGGCCGAGCACCGGTTTTTCCGCTCGATCGGCTACTCGATCGTCGCCGACCAAACCGACCCGCGGATCGGCTGGCCACGAGTCCACGTTGGATTCGACTACAAAAAGCCGCTGCGCTTCGAGGATGAAATCGAGAT
>CAUZVJ010000086.1:0-9269 GCA_963583225.1 Verrucomicrobiia bacterium | reverse complement strand
GCCAAACCGGTCGTCACGGTGGTCGATGTCATGTCAATCGCATTCATGCTGAATGTGGCGGCATCACTATCGATCGTCACCGTTTGCCCGCCGGTTGCAAACAACGTCACACCGTTGAAATTCTTGCCCCCGATGTCGCTGATGTAGTTCTGCAACTGGGTGAATTCAACGCTGTAGTTTGAGCGATCCGTGTTGGTTTTTGTTATGTCTTGGGACAGAACAGACAACTCACTCATGCGATCCAGTGCGCTTTGCACTTTCTGCAAAAAACCGTCCTGCGTTTGAACAAAGGAAACGGCGTTTCCTACATTCGCCCTGACGGCATCGTTTCTGTGTATTTGCGCTTCGAAGCGAATACTCTGCGCCAAACCGGCAGCATCATCCTCCGGGGAAACAATCTTTGTCCCGGAAGATAAACGAGCCAGGGATTTGGCGAGTTGGGTAGTAGATCCTGCTAGACTTCGTGCTGAAGCCATAGCAGCCACATTGGTATTGATAACCATAAGACAATTCCTTTCGTCTTGGATAGGTTAGACGACGACATCCGTGTCATCGGGCATGGTTTAATATCGGCCATGCCAGACCGTGGGAGGAATCAGTCCTCACGCAACTGCATGAAGTATCGGCAACCCTCCCAATCTCTTTAGGAGTTTTTTATGAAAATGAAAAAAAGAAGAATCAGCCGGAAAACCGTCAGTTGTTCAACGGCTGAGAACTGCGCAAATACGCCATTAAATCGCGGATTTGCCCGTCGCTGTAACCGGCCAACAACCCGGGCGGCATCAGCGACACACCCTGCGCTTTCAGCCCGCGAATCGATTCCCGCTCAAACGTCACGTCCTGCCCGTCGAGCCCGCGCAACACCACCGACCGGGCATCCTGCTCGACGAGAAAACCGCCGGCCAAGCGGCCGTCATTCGTCGTCAGCAAAAAGTTTTCGTACCCCTCCCGAATTTCCGCGCTGGGGTTGATGATGTTCAGCAGCACCGTGTCCAAGTCATCCCGCTGATACGCCGTCAAGTCGGGGCCGATCTGCCCGCCCTGCTCGAACAACCGATGGCACGCACCACAGCTTGCCGCGTACAGTTTCTTCCCCTCGTACGGGCTGCCCGGCTTGGCCGTGACGACCTTGGCCAAGCGCTGGATTTCCTGTTCCAACTTGGCCTCATCCGTCGCCGCACCGGCGAAATGCTTGTCCAGCAATTGGCCAACGCGACCTTCCCCGTGCGAGCGCAGCAGGCTGACCACTTCCGCCGAAACCAAGCCGGCGGCCAACTCGCCGCCATCGACCGCGCGCAAAAACTCAAGCGCCCAACTCTCCCGGCCGGCCAACAGCGTCCCGGCGACTTTCCGCAAGCTGTCCGGCAACTCGCCATACACAGCCAGCACTCCCGCCGATATCCGCGCGTCGTTATACGGCTTGAGCGCGCCCAGTGCGGCCCGCTTCAAGTCGGTACCTGGTTCGCTCTTTACGATGCCGAGCAGCACCGGGATCGCTTTGGCATTCGGCGCTTCGCCGAGAATCTCGGTGTACTGCAGCCGCATGAGTTTGTCGGCTTTTGCGTCGGCGATGACTCGCAACGCTTCCGCCACCGACCTGGCCTCGCCCCGCCGCAGGCCAAGCGCAAACGAGGCGCCGCCGTGCCGCGCCATCGCCACCATCAACCGCTCCGGCAACGCCGCCATCGACCGACCCTTGTACGCCTGCTCGAAGCCGGTCATCAAAATTTTCGCCGACTCGGCGGTTTGCGCCAACTCAAACAACCGAGCGGAGACGAGCAGATCCGCGCGAGAACCGGCCTTGGTGAATCGCCGAATAAGCCGGTTCAAAATATGCTCTCGCACAAGTGATGTTTGCCAAAGCGACTCGTCGGCGAACAACGCCAACACATCGCCCGGATGCGCGGCGACCTTCGACTCGAGTGCCCACCAAACCATCAGCGGCTGATAAATGTCGCCCGCGTCCGCATCGTGTGTGAGCAGTTGGCGAACGATCGGCAGCGCTTGGCCAACCGGCAGTCGCTTGGCCGTTGCGGCGAGTTGCCCGCGCACTTCGACATGCGGCTCGCGCTTGGCCAAGCGAGCCAGCGCGGTGGCCGTCGCCTCCGGCACGAGCCGGTCGTCGCCGAGCAGGCGCACGGTCCAGGCACGCACGTGCGGGTTGGCGTGCCGGAGCGTCTCTGCGGCGAATTCCGGATTGAACCCGCTGCACAAATTCACCGCCCAAAACGCCTCGAGCGCTGCTTGGCCAAGCTCGTCGCGCAGCATGTTTTTGAGCAGCGGGAGCGCGGCGATATCCCGCCGATCGGCCAATAGCCGCAGCGCCGTTTGCCGATGCCACTTGTCGTCGTGCCGCAGCAACGCGACCAACTCCGCCGTCGTGCGCTTGGCCAAGTTGAACGGCTGCATCGGCGTGCTGCCCTTGGCCCGCAGCCGGTAAACGCGGCCGGTTTCGTTGGCGATTTTCCCCTCGTAATGGCGGCGGTGCGTGATGTGTTCGTCATAAAAATCGCACACGTAAATCGCCCCGTCCGGCCCGGCCTTAATGTCCACCGGGCGAAACCACTTGTCGCCGGTCTGGATCGGATGCCCGGTGTCGAGCGTCTTGAACGATGAGCCAATCGCCGTGCGGTCACTCATCACCACGCGCCCCTGCAACGGCTCGACGCCGAGGATTTTGCCGAGGTATTTTTCCGGCAAACCGACGCCCTCGTACACGATGAAGTTGTGCGTGAATCGCGGCACTTTGTTGTGCGGCATCCCGTGAAAATAACCGAACGCATACGGGTTGCTCAGCGGCCCGTGCTTGGTGAAACCCTTGCGCAAATAGCCGCCCTGCACGTAGTGATAGCCTCGCGTGTCGCCGCCGTTGTGCCCGGAAAAAATGCGCCCCTCCGCGTCGATCTCCACGCCGAATGTGTTGCCACCGCCCTCGGCGAAAAACTCGTACCGCCGTGTCTCCGGATGATACCGCCAGATGCCCTGCCCCATCGATCGGATCTCGTTTTCGTCGAAGCCGGGCCGTCGCACTTTCGCCGAAACTGTGCTGCCCTGCGCCGCGTAAAGCCAGCCATCCGGCCCCCAGCGCAGGCTGTTCACCACCGAGTGCGTGTCCTCCAGCCCAAAGCCGGCGAGGTGCACCACCGGGTCGCCGTCCGGAATGTCGTCGCGATTTTTGTCCGGATAAAAAAGCAGGTACGGCGGATTGAGCACCCACACGCCGCCGCGCCCGTGCGCGAGGGAGGTCACGATGTTGAGCCCATTGACGAACGTTTTGTGCCGGTCGAACACCCCGTCGCCGTCGGTGTCTTCATGAACGGTAATCTTGTCGCGGCCGCGGACGTGGTTCGGCGGCGCGACCGGCACGGTGTCGTAAATCACGCGCCAGTAATCGTCGCGACTGGTCATCTTCAACCCGGCCGGGTGCGGGTATTGCTGATACTGCACCAGCCACAACCGGCCGCGCTCGTCAAAGTTCACAAACAACGGCTGCTTCACCAGCGGCTCGGCGAGCAGTTGATCGATCTCCAAGTCGTCGAACACCGTAAACTGCTCGAGCGAATCGGCGGGCGAAAGCGGCCCCTCTTGCGCTTGGCCAAGCGCAAGCGAACAGGCGAAAAAAGAGGTGAAAAATTTCATTTCAAAACGGCAGAACGGCGCGAAGCTACCGAAGAAAATCAGCCGGGTAAAGCGGCGCTTGGCCAAGCGTGCGCTGACGGTGTGGCTGCATTTAATCATCGAAGGACAACCCGACAATCTCGTAGATGCTGCCGGTGGCGCCGAGAAGGCTCGATTCGCGATTGGCGCTGTTGTACTGGTTGCTGGCCAACTCGGAACGGAGACTGGCCAACTCGGAGCGACTGTCCAGCAGTTGGTCGATATTCACCCCTCCGTCAAAATAAGCTGCGAGCCGTTGCTGATACTCCACAGTTTTCTGGTTGACAACTTCGCTCACTTTTTTGCGGTTATTGTGGTTGTCCAAAATGCCTTTGGTCATCGTCAGGATGCGCTGGCGCATCAGGACTTCCTCCGCCTCGATGGCGGCCTCGAACTGGCGTATCTGAGCCTCGGCTTTGAGTCGCGTGGCCTTCATCACATGCCGGTCGTTGAGGCGTATGTTCAGTCCGCCCCCAACAGTCCAGCCATCCAGTCGGTCGTCAAACGACTCGGACCCCACCGGGAACAGCGTGCCTTCGAGAAACGCCGTGACATCATATTTCCCCTTGATCGCCTGTTGCCGCTGCAATTCGGTGTTTGAGATCGCATCGTTAAGCACTCGGAACGCCGGATTGTTTTTGCGAGCCTTCCCGATCAAACGTGATAGTTCGCCGGGCTCTTGGGATTTCGAGGCAATGGGGCTCAACCGGTACTCGGGCATTTCCAGCCTGTATTTTTCACCCGGCATAATCCCAATCTGCAACTCGAGGATTTGCGTGTATTCACGCAGGCGCGCTTGGTAGGTATTTCGCGAGGACTCTGCGCTTCCCCGGACATTCTGCACACGGATCAGGTCAGATGGCTTGAGTTGCGAACGCTTGGCCAACGCGTACAAGTCATCGACATATTCCTGATAGATTGTGATGAGTTGGCTGTAGTAAACGGACAGGTTGTAGTAGCTTAGGGCGTTGTCCACGTAGAGGCCGTAGTTTTTCAAATACAACAACTGCGCCTTGCGGGAGGTGGATTCCTGGAACGCCTGCGCGATGATTCGCTCCTGCCGGCGGCGCGACCCGAAAAACGGTTTTTCGCCCCGCAACCTCACCAACACACCGCCCCCGGATTCCTCGTCGCTCATGCCCGCTGTCATCCGGTCAAAAGTAAACCGCGAATAGGCTCCGCCGCCTTCCATCGTGAGCACGCCACCTTCAAACGTTTCCTTTTTCACCCCGACCACCGTCTCGACACTGTTGCCGAATGCGCCGAACCGGTGCGGATAATCCGACAGATTATTTCGAAGTTCGACGAACGGCTCAAGCCGGTTCAAGTTCGCCTGAAACTCCAGCAGCCCGTTTTTCGCCGCGTTCATTTCCTCCCGGTCGGCACGCACCTGCGCGCTCCGGACATGCACCATCCGAATGATCGTTTCCATGTTCAGGACGAGCGGTTCGCCCGCCGCTTGCGGCTCTGTTTCCGGCTCAACGATCGGCGCGGCTTGTGCGGCCAACTTGGCCGGTGGCTTCGTCGCCGGTTGCCCGCCAAGACGCTTGGCACAGCCCGCAAGCCCCGCCAACAGGCACAGGCAAACCAACCCCTTGACTGCTTCACTAAATAACAACTGATATTTCATGCTTTTAAACAAACTATAATCCGCTCTCCCGGCGGTAAGCCTCGGCGAGGAGGGTGATCGGGTGGGCCACGCGGACATCCGACTGGCACTTGGCCAAGCCGTTGGTGATGTGCAGGGAGCAGCCGGGGTTGCCCATGGCGACGACCTCCGCGCCGGTGGAGCGGATGTGGCCGACTTTGCGGTCGAGCAGCTTGTTGGCCATCTCCGGCTGGGTGATGTTGTAAATGCCGGCGCTGCCACAGCACCAAGTGCTCTCCTCCAGTTCGGTCAACTCCAGCCCCGGAATCGCCTTGAGCAGTTGCCTCGGCTGCGCGGTGATCTTTTGGCCGTGGCACAGGTGGCAGGCTTCGTGGTAGGTGACTTTTTGCGCTTGGCCAAGCGCGGTGTCGCTGGGCTCGCGCATGCCGATCTCCACCAGCCACTCGTGGACATCCTTCAATTTCGCGTCCCACTCCTTGGCCAAGCCGGCGTATTTTTCGTCGTCTTTCAACAGGCCATGATAATGCTTGAGGTGCGAACCGCAACCGGCGGCGTTGCTGATGATGGCGTCGAATTCTGCGGGCGGAAACAGGTCGAGCATCACGCGCGCCTGCTGCTGTGCCATCGTCCACTCGCCGTTGTGCGCGTGCAGCGAACCGCAGCAGCCTTGGTTGCGCGGCGTGTAAACGTCACAGCCGTTCTCGGCCAACACTTCGACAGTGTCGCGATTGACGTCGCTGAAAATTAAGTCCTGTGCGCAGCCGGTCAACATGGCGACGCGGTATCGTTTTTCGCCCTTGGCCGGTGTCTCGAGTTGGATGAGATCGTCGGAGAACTTGGGCTGAATCTCCGGCGTCATCGCCTCGAGTTCACCCAAGCGCTTGGGCAACAGCTTGAGCACACGACTGCCGCGCACGAGCGACTTGAGGCCAAGCGAACTGTAAAGCCGAATCAACCGCCCGAGCAGCTTGAGCCGGGTGTGTTTCGTGAACAGCCACTTGATCGTGACGCGCCGGACCAATCTGCGCCAAGCCGAGTCGAGTACCTTTTTTTCCTCCACCTCAGCGCGGGCGTGCTCGAATAACTCGGCGTAATTCACGCCAGCCGGGCAGGACGTCATGCAGGCAAGGCAGCCGAGGCAAAAATACATTTCGTCGGCGAACGTTTTCGTGGCCTCGAGCTCGCCATCGGCGATGGAGCGCATGAGGGCGATGCGGCCGCGCGGGCTGTTGCGCTCGAGTTTGGTCTCGTCGTACGTCGGGCAAGTGGGCAGGCACATGCCGCAGTGCATGCATTGTTGCACGACCGAGTAGTCGAGATTCTTCAGGTGCGAAAACGGAGCTTCGGCAGTTGGCGAGGCAGGCGGCATCGGCGAGAGAGCCTACTGCGCTTGGCCAAGCGGAGTCGAGCGGCGAAAGTGTTGGGTTGAATGGCGGGCGGTTTTGTGGCTTCATTTGCGCCGCACGCCGCAACACTCTTTTGCTAATGAAACTTTACCGATTAATCCCCACCCTGGCGTTGGCCATCGCGCTGTCGCCGACGCTCTCTGCTCAGCGACACGGCCCTGCTGCCGCCGCCGAGCAGGCCAAGTTGCTGCTCCCGCATCAGGAGTTGGAGGCCACGCTGTTTGCCTCCGAGCCGATGCTGCTGAATCCGGCCAACATGGACATCGACGCAGAGGGCCGCGTGTGGGTGACCGAGGGCGTCAATTACCGGCTCTTCAAACCGTGGGGCAAAATCCAGCCGAAAGGCGACCGCATCCGCATTCTCGAGGACGTCGATGGCGACGGCCGGGCTGACTTGGCCAAGACGTTTTATCAGGGCAACGACGTGAACGCCGCGCTGGGCATCGCCGTGCTCGGCACAAAAGTGATCGTTTCCTGCTCGCCCAACGTGCTGCTGTTCACCGACGAGAACGGCGACGACCTGGCCGACGGGCCGCCGACGGTGTTGTTCAGCGGCATCGGCGGCGTGGATCACGATCACGGCGCGCATGCGTTTGTGTTTGGGCCGGACGGCAAACTTTATTTCAACGTCGGCAACAACGGACGGCAATTGAAGACGGGTGCCGGCAAAAAAGTGATTGTCGATAAAGCCGGAAACGCGGTGATCGCCAACGGCAAACCGTACCGGCAGGGACTAGTGTTTCGCTGCAACCTCGACGGCTCCGATGTCGAGACGCTGGGGCATAATTTCCGCAATAATTTTGAAGTGGCCGTCGACTCGTTCGGCACGATTTGGCAGTCGGACAATGACGACGACGGCAACCGTGGCGTGCGCATCAACTTCGTTATGGAGTTCGGCAACTACGGCTACACCGACGAGTTGACCGGCGCGGGATGGCGAACCAAACGCACGAACTGGGAGGCCGACATCCCGTCGCGGCATTGGTATCAAAATGATCCCGGCGTCATCCCGAATCTGCTGCAGACCGGCCAAGGTTCGCCGACTGGCATCGCGATTTACGAGGGCGACTTGCTGCCAAAAATTTTCCGCGGCCAAATGATGCACTGCGACGCCGGGCCGCGAATCGTCCGCGCCTATCCGGTCGAGAAAAGCGGCGCGGGCTACACAGGAAAAACCGTCAGCATGCTCGAGAGCAAAGATCCGTGGTATCGCCCGTCGGACGTCTGCACTGCGCCGGACGGCTCGGTGTTTGTCGCCGACTGGCATGACGGCCACGTCGGCGGACATCACATGAGCGACCACAAGCCGGGCCAGATGACCGGCCGCATCTATCGCCTCACGCCCAAGGGCGGCAGCGGCAAATACTCCATCCCGAAAAATCGCACCGCCCTCTCGATGCTCGCTTCGCCCAACATGGCCTCGCGCTACATCGCTTGGCAGCAACTAAACGCAGTCGGCGCGAAGGCCGAAGACACGCTGGCCAAGCTCTGGCAGGGCGACGACCAACGCCTGCGCGCCCGGGCGCTGCACCTGCTCGCGCGGATCGACGGGCTGGAGGAAAAATACATCGGCTCGGCGCTCGGCGACGACAATGCGGACATCCGCATCACCGGTCTTCGCATCGCCCGCGAGCGCGGACACGACGTGATTCCGCTGGTGACGCAACTCGTCGGCGACCCTTCCGCCGCTGTTCGCCGCGAATGCGCGATCGCGCTGCGCCACAACGCCTCCCCCGCCGCCCCGGCGCTCTGGGCCAAGCTCGCGCAGCAGCACGATGGCAAAGACCGTTGGTACCTCGAGGCGCTTGGCCTCGCGCTGGACCGGCAACAGGACAAGTTTTTCGGCGCTTGGCTCGAGGCCGTCGGCAGCGAGTGGGACACGCCGGCCGGCCGCGACATCGTGTGGCGGTCGCGCTCGAAAATGACCTCCGATCTGCTCGTGAAAATTATCCTCAACAAGAATACTAAGCCTGCCGACAAGCCGCGCTTCATCCGCGCGCTCGACTTTCAGTCCGGCCCGGAGAAAGACGCCGCGCTGATCAAGCTGCTCAGCGCCGGGAGTTGATCACCCGCCAGCCAACAGCGACTCGATGTACGGGAGGTCGGCGGGCGTGGTGGCTTTGGGGTTTGGCTCGTTGCACTCGACCAATTTCACCGCTTGGCCAAGCGCCTCGCAGGCAGCGGTGTCGTCGGTGATCGACAAGCCCTCGTCGCGCACCTTGGCCAAGGCGGCGAGAATGATTTCCCGCCGAAACACTTGCGGCGTTTGTACGGCCCACACGTTTTCACGGTCGATCGTCCCGGCGATTTGCGCTTGGCCGTCTCCGCGCTTGAGCGTGTCGCTCACCCGCTTGGCCAAGACGGCCGCTCCGGTCTCGCGGGCCGCGGCCAATGCGGATTGAATCGCCAAGTGCGGCGTGCACGGCCTCGCGCCATCCTGTATCGCCACCAACTCCGAATCGGCAGCGGTGGCGTTGATGCCGTTCCAAACGGAGTCCTGCCGCTCCGCTCCGCCGGCGACGAGTTGCCACGGTTTTTTTGCGTCGATGCGCTTGGCCAAGTCCTCAAAAAGCGACCTCGCGTCGTCGCGAGTGACA
>CAUZVJ010000085.1:0-9274 GCA_963583225.1 Verrucomicrobiia bacterium | reverse complement strand
CAGCGGCAGCGACACGACGCGGCGGCTGGTGCTGCTGCAAAACGCGGCTTTCCTTTGTTCGTTTCGCGAGGCCATGCGCGGCCGCGGCCAGGTGCTTGAACGGACGCATGGCCAACTGGATCTGCCGCCCGATGCCGTGGGGGATCATGCGCTTGGCAGCATCTTCCAGAGCGTGGGCAGGGACCGGCTGTCCGCTGCCCAAAAGACATTGGCATACTTGAATAACGGGCAAAGTCCGCAGGCACTGATCGCGGAGGCGCGTCGCCTGGTTTTCCTCAAGGGCAACGACTCGCACGATTACAAGTTCAGTTCTGCCGTGCTCGAGGACTACTATCAGGTCTCTCCCGCGTGGCGTAACCGGTACCTCGCCACCAGCCTTTTCAAGCTGCACGGCACAGGCGAACGCACAAACCCGCTGGTCGACCGAATCGGCAATGCGTTCCAAGCCTGAAGCGATGCAGCCTTCCGGCCGAATAGTTTTGAGTTGGGCGATAGCCTGTTTGTTTGTCGCTTGGCCAAGCACAACGACGGCGGACGACAAACCGAAGGAACGCGAATTGGTCGTTTCCACCGGCAGGCAGTTTGCCGAACTCAAGCCGTTCGACGAGCTGATGGAGGCGTTCGTCCGCGACAACGAGATCCCCGGCGCGTCGCTGGCCGTGGCCAAGGACGGTCGCCTGGTTTACTCGCGCGGCTTCGGCTATGCGGACGTCGAGCAACAGCAACCGGTGCAGCCCAACTCGCTGTTCCGCATCGCCAGCATCTCCAAGTCGTTCACCGCCACGGCCACGCTGCAACTGGTGGAGCAGGGGAAGCTTGGGCTGAACGATTCGGTGTTTGACCTGTTGCCGCACAAACCGCACTTGGCCAAGGGCGACACGGCCGACCCCCGGCTTGGCCAAGTCACCATCGCCCACCTGCTCCGGCACCAGGGCGGCTGGGATCGCAAGGAGACGATCGACCCGCTGTTCCACGCCATCGAGATCGCCAGTGTCCTCGGCAAGCCGCCGCCCGCCACGCAGGACGACGTCATCCGGTTCATGATGGGCTGGCAACTGGACTTCGACCCCGGCGAACGCTATGTGTACTCGAACCTCGGCTACTGCCTGCTCGGCCGCGTGATCGAGCAACTCACCGGCCGCGCCTACGGCGACTACATGGTGAATGACTTCCTCAAGCCGCTCGGCATCGAGTCGATGCGCCTCGGCAAAACGCTCCTCCGCGACCGCGCCGAAAACGAGGTGAAATATTATCCCGTCGGCGACCTCCTCGGCATCGCCGTCACCGGCGACGCCATCGGCGCGAAAGTCAGTTGGCCGTACGGCGCGTGGTCGATCGAGAGCTTCGACTCGCTCGGCGGCTGGATCGCCTCGGCGCCCGACCTCGTTCGGTTCGGCTCGGCTGTGGATCGCTACGAGCAGTCCGGAATCTTGAAAAAGAAAACCGTCGAGGCCATGTTCGAGCGCCCGGCCAAAGGCCACTTCGGCAACGACGAAAAAGGCAAACCGGACGCCACGCACTACGCCTGCGGCTGGTCGGTGCGCCCGGTGAAAAATGGCAAGACCAACCGCTGGCACACCGGCTCGCTCTCCGGCACTTCGACCATTCTCGTGCTGCGGCACGACAGCCTCTGCTGGGCGGTGCTGTTCAACACCAACCTCACTCCCGACGGAAAAAAGCCCTCCTCAAAAATCGACCCGCTCGTCCACAAGGCCGCCGATGCCGTCAAGACTTGGCCAAGCCACGACCTCTTCACCGCCGATGAGTGAGCTGTGTTTCACGGGAGTCCTTTGGTGCGTCGCCGCGCTTGGCCAAGCGGCAACGGCCGAGCCGATTGTCATCGACCCGGGCACGCATCACCTCGGCACGCCGGGCTTCCCTGAGTGGCAGGAATTCGCGGGCCGAACGCCCCATGGCCGTCGGCTGGACCTGACGTTCGAGGCTAAGAAAAACGAGACGACGCAAACGCTTTTTCTTCGGCAATGGCAGGTGAAATATTCGTGGGCCGTGCTGCTCAACGACCGCCGACTTGGCCGACTCGCCACCATCGACACGCGCTTGGTTCACGATCTGCCAATCCCGAAAGGCCTGCTGCGCGACGGCACGAACAAGCTCTCCATCGTCGCGCCCAAGGCGACCGACGACATCGAGGTGGGCGATTTTTGGATCGCGCCAGGGCCGCGCAAAACGGCGCTTGGCCAAGCGTGGATCGAGGTGAGCGTCCGCGATGCCATCCCGTGCCGCATCACGGTCACCGACGAAAAAGGCCATCTCGCCGCGCTGCATTCCGGGCAGGCAGCCCCGCTCGCGTTGCGCCCCGGCGTGGCCTACACGGGCAACGGCTCAGCCCGGCTTGGCGTGTTGCCGGGCCGCTACACCGTGTACGCCTCGCGCGGGTTCGAGTACAGCGTGGCACAAAAACAGGTCACCGTCGCAGTCGGCGAAACGGCGGTCGTGCCGCTTAAGATTCGGCGGGAAGTCCCGACACCAAATCTCGTGGCGTGCGACACGCACATCCACACGCTGACCTTCAGCGGCCACGGCGATTCCACCGTCGAGGAACGCATGCTCACGATCGCCGGGGAGGGCATCGAGTTGGCGGTGTCCACTGATCACAATCATCACGCCGATTACCAGCCGGCGGCGATAAAAACGGCGACGTCGCAACATTTCACCACCGTGATCGGCAACGAAGTCACCACAACGACTGCTCACTTCAACGCTTTCCCCATTGAGCCGGACAGTCCGCTGCCCAATCACGAGCTGGGCGACTGGACGCAGTTGATGCAGGCAATGCGCGCCGTGCCCGGCGTGCGCGTCATCACGCTCAATCATCCGCGAGATGACCACACAAGTTTCACGCCGCTTGGCCCGGAGCATTTCAACCCGGTGAGCGGCGCGCACTTGGACGGCGAGCCGTACACGTTCGACGCGCTGGAAGTCGTCACCTCGGCCGCGATGCAGTCGGACATCATGCTGCTGTATCACGACTGGTTTGCCATGCTGAACCACGGCACCCGCATCGCTGCGATCGGCTCGAGCGACACGCACGACGTGAGCCGTTTCATCCTTGGCCAGGCGCGCACTTACGTCGTGTGTCCCGACGACGCCCCAGCCAACATCGACGTGGCGCGTGCGTGCGAAAATTTCCGCTTAATGCGCGCCTACGTGAGCATGGGGTTGCTGACCCGGATGAGCGTCGGGAAAAAATACACCGTCGGCGATCTCGCCACCGAACTGGGCGACACGTTCGAGGTGACTGTGAACGTGCTCGGCCCGTCGTGGGTGCGGGCGGATCGCGTCGAACTTTTCGCCAACGGCCAACGCATCCGGCAGCGCGAGATCACGCCCGGCGCGGCGATCGTCAAGGCGGACGTGACATGGCGCTTGGCCAAGCCGGCTTACGATTTGCATCTGGTCGCCATCGCCACCGGTCCGGGCATCGACGCGCCGTTTTGGGACATCCCACGGTCGTACCAGCCAAAGTGGAAGCGGCACGTTCCACGCGTGCAGGGAGCCACCAACCCGATTTGGATCGACGCCGACGGCGATGGGCAACACACCCCGCCAAGAGAGTACGCGTGGCGGGAAATTCAACGGGCCAAAGGCGGCTTGGCCAAAGTCATCGCGGCACTCAAGCCGTACGACCAAGCGGTGGCCTCGCAGGCGGCGAGCCTGTTGCACGAGGCGGGACACGACCCTCGCTCCGGCCCGCTTGGCCAAGCACTGAAGCTGGCCGCCCCGGTGGTGCGCGCCGGCTTCGACGCCTACGCCGCCACCCTGCCCGCCGCCAAAAAGTGACCCTTCGCTTGGCTCAGGGCCGGTAAGTGCGCTTGGCCTTGGCCAGGACTTCGGCGCGGGTGAACGGCACTTTGCGCAACTTTTCTTCGGCGAACAACGGTGCTTGGTCGGTGTGGTGCGGCGAGTCGGGATTGCCGGGGTTGCTGCCGAACTGGTTCATCGCCCAAGCGTTGAGCTGGCCGTCTTTGTCCCACTCGACGAATTGACAAAAACAATCGCCGGCCACCCCGGCGAGCGTGCCGTCCTCCTGCGGCCGACCGTAAATGGCGCGCAGTGTGTCGGGGCCGCCGCCGAGCGGAATATTTTTGTCGCCGCGAACGAGTCGGTTGACCGCACCCCACTCGACGTCGATCCGGCCAAAGTGTTTTCGCAAATCCGCCGACGCTAGCCGAAGCTGCTCGAGCGTTCGCTCGTGCCCGGTTGTCCGCCTGGACGTGTTCGACCTCGGCCGGAAGGTCAGCAGAACGAGAGCGGCGGAGCGATTGCCCTTGGCTGTCCCGCCGTTCCACTGGCGCAGCAACTCGATCTCGTTTTTCAGTTCGCTGTTGTCCGCCTGCGCCTCGACGAACGCGGCGACCTGCTGTCGCAATTTCGATTTCTCCGAGTACAGCTTGTCGTATTTGTAGCGGAAGAATTCGTCGTGCGTGATCGACTCGTCGCCGCCGTACAGTTCGACGGCCCGGCGGGCGCGGTTGGTCATCCATTTTTCGATGCCATAATTTTCCGAAAACGCCGCCTCGTCCGGGTTATCCGCGCCGAGGCTCGTTTGAAACGGATTGCTGTTGCAGTTTTGAATGAAGCCGGATTTTGGATTTTCGACAATCGGCAGCTCATCGAACGGCCGGTACTCCCTCCACAACGTGTCGCGGGTGTTGCCGGGGACGGTGCCGCTCCAGTCGTGCCCGTCGGCGCGCTCCGGCAGCAGGGCGTTGTACGCGTAAAAAATATTCCCGTCGCGGTCGCCGTAGCCGGTGTTGAACATCGCCAGCGCGTGGATGCGCATGGCGTCCTTGAATTCCCCGAGGCTCTGCGCCCGGCCCATGCGGTACCATTGCTCGACCTGCCGGAACTCACCGATGCCGGCGTAGCGAATCGCGAACACCCGTTCGCCGACACGCATCGCCGGCCCGTAAATCGAATGCAACACCTCGCGGTTGACCGTCCACCGGAAGTCGCGCCAAACCCGAATTTCGAGCGGGGCCAAGCGCCGCTCCAAGTCGAGCCAAGCGCCGTCGATCTTATATTGGTTTTTGTTTTCCGGATGAATTTCGAGTTCAAAAATATCGACGAGATCGGGTTGGTTGACCGTGTGTCCCCAAGCGATGTTTTCGTTGTGTCCGAGGAAGATGACCGGCGAACCGGGGAACAGGCCGCCGTAGATATTTTGCCCCTCCTCGCTGATGAGATGCGCCTCGTACCAAGTCACCGGGCCGGTCCATGGCTGATGCGAGTTGATGCAGACGCGCGTTGCCCCGTCGGCGGAGCGGCTTGGCCCGACGGCGATGAAGTTTGAGCCAAGCGGGAGTTGGTCGGGGTTCAAAACGCTGGCCACTGACGATGATTTTTTGGCGTCCGCCATGAGGCGCGCAAGGTCTTTGTGCAACCCGAACATCATCGGCAGCTTGTGGATGGAGCCGGCCACGAGATCCTGCGGCTTGGCCGGCCAAAGGTTGCGTTTCAGCATCTTCGGGTGGCGACTGGCGTAGAGGTTCAAGCCGTCTGTGTACGCTTGGCACACGGCGCGGAACTTGGGGTCTAGCGTGGCGTATTTTTCGTCCAACCCATCCCACACGCGGATCAAGTGCACGTAATAATCGTTCGGCGCCATCGCCAGCCCCACCTCGGAAGCCAGCTTGCCGCGCACGGCGAGGAGCACGTCCTGAATCGTCGCAAAGTCGTCCTCGGCATTCGCGTAAGCCAAGCCGTGCGCGGTGTCGCCGTCCGTCTTTCCGAGGATATGCGGGATGCCCCACTCATCGCGAATGATCTGCACGTCGTACGATTTCGTCCGGCCAAGCGCGGCGGAAAAATCGACCGCCGGCTTCATCGTGAACAACCGGTCGGCCAAGCCAAACGTCCCGCCGCCGACGAGCAACGCCGTCAACACGGCCACCGCCGGTTTTTTGTAAAGCGCATCGAGCAGCCAAACCGGACTGACGAGCAGAAACTGAAGATCCTCGGTAAAAGCCGGTTTTTTTCCCTCAATCCCATGGCCGATGAACTGCCCGACCCAAGCCAGCACAAACATCGTCAGCGAAGTGGCCAACAGAGAGAGCGGGCTCGCCTCGACGCTGATGCACAGGACACTCGCGGCCAGGCCAAAGAACAGCATCCCCAGCAGGCTGCCGAGCGACAGGAACAAATAATAAACCGAGGCCAAGACGATGAAGACGACCCCGGCGTTCAGCGTGAACGAAAGCTCGTCGCCGAGCGTGGTCGGAATCTTGATGCACCAAAGCAGCCCAACGAGGCTCAGCGCAATCAGCGGCACGCAAATGAAGTGGACGAGCCGGTTCGTCTCATCCTGGTGGAACTCCTCATAGCGGGCGATCAGTCTGTCCAGTTTTCTCATATTGGGTAAGTCGCTGCTTGATGTCTCACCCGGGCAGCGTGGGAGGGGCCTTCATCGCAAATGGAAGTTGACATTTGCAGGTCGGAAATCATTCGTGAGTAATGTGGTTAGTTTCCGATTTTGAATTCAAGTGTGACGTAGTCGGGAATGAACTCATCGTCGGGGCGCTGAACCCGGTCGACTTCGAATGGTCGCGCGACATTGTTTCCGGCAAGATCCTCAAGCCCTGTCCCGATCACCACCCGGTAATCGCCGTCCTTCCACGCTTGGCTCGGGACGAACGCCCACTGTCTCTCCACGTTCCCAACTTGAACCTGGCCTTCAACGGCATGCTTCCCGGCATCCTCAATCCAAAGCAGCCGCTGCAGGAGTGCGTGATCCAACGGTTCAGGAAAATCAAGCGTCAATGGGTTTATTGAGCCTGCGTCCGGGACAGTGATTTTCCATCGGGCCGGGGATGGCATTTCCACATCCGGGGCGGTCACGATAAATTTTTTTGTGAAGCCTTTCTTGAGCGGCACGCCGGTCGCATCCGGCCAGGTGGCGTCAATCTTGAGTGTGTACGATTGGCCTTCCTGCAACACCGGCCCGTCCTGTTCGCGGGGCAGCAGCCCTCTCTTGATGCGTCCGGGATCAAACAGGACGGTGAGCCGTGTGCCGTCCGGGTTCCACAACTCCTCGTCCACCTCCAGGAAGGGGAGATCAATTTTTTCGTCACGGACATTCAGCAGGTGTATGTGGTTGTAAACATTGCCCTGACTCATCGGCGTGGAAAAAAGCAGATAGAATTTGAGCAGGTTCTCGGGCAGCAAGTTTGCCGTCGGGTAAACTTGGCTTACAATTGTCTCCGGCTTGGCCCTTGGTTTCTCGAGCCGAAGGGTCGCCTCGATGACATCGGAAGACGATCTCTCCACCAGGCGCCCGTCCGTCTCCCCGCCCAGCAATCGGCTTGCCTTCGCAGGCTCGAAAACCGCATGATAATTGACTCCGGCCTGCAGGGGGAAAAGTGGCTCAAAAACCAGGCGGTTATTCGTGACCCGATAGGAGCCTTGAACGGGCGGAAGTTCCCTCCAGCCCAAGCCATCTGCGGTTTCGGCATGGATGTGAAAGGCATTTTCCCAAGCTGCCGGTTCCAACGCTCCCAAGCTTGCCAGGCCATCGGCCAGCGCTTGGGACAGATCGACTTCAAATACCGCTTGGCTTGGCACAGCGGGCTGCTTGGCCAAGCGGATTAAGCCGGGCGACTCCGTGGATTCCGCAGCGCTATCTTGCGTGGCCTTGGCGCAGCCAAGCTGCAAAACCAGAATGAATGGACAAAACGCTACCGCGAAGTCGTGCCTGAGAGGCATTACGGGAGTCGAACGGCCTCAAGGTTCAGGTTGTCACCATCCGCACCCCGCACCACCAGTGCATGCTGACTGTCCAACTCGGCCAACTGGTAGACTTGAGTCCAGTCCGAGACTGTCTCATAGGGCAAACCTTTCGTTCCCCCTCCGGACACTTTCTCAGTGATTCCCTTGTAATTCCCAAGTTTCTCCGTGGTGATTTTCATCACTCCGCGGCTGCTGTTAGCCATCAGCAAATATTCCTTGCCATCCTTCTTGTAGACAATCATGTCGATGGGACGGTTGCGGTTACCCAGTTCCGCGATGGTTTCTCCCACGACATTTGAGCCCGGCTTCAGCTCCATCATCGGGATTTTCACGAGAGGCGTGCAGGTGTAGGCGGCGAGAATATGAGGATCGCCAGCGATGTCGTAGCTAACGAACGTGCGGATGGGGGAGGACGTTTCATAACGGCCATGTGCCCCGTGAAAAATTCTCACTCCCGTCCCCTTCAGTGAACCTTCAAACGGAAAGGGAATGATCCGCAGCGTCGAGGAAAACTCCTCATTGGAAAGTCCGGCAACAATCACCTTGCCATTGACGAAGGCAATGTCCGTGATGGACTCCATCCGCTGGTTACGGCGTCGTCGACCTTGTCCTGTTTCTTGATCAGCAGGGGCGTTTGGCAGTTTCGCAACGGCGTGCTGAACATTCTTGAGTGACAAAACACGAATCTTCCCACTGGGACGGACGGACACAACAACCGCATTGGCGTTGGCACCCTGCCCGCGTATCACAGACAAATAGGCCAACTGCAAACTGGTATCCACTGCAAGGTCAATGATCCGGACTTGATCCACCGACGCGCCCAGGACAGCGGCCACCTTGGCGTTCAACCCTTCGACCTTGAAATTGCCGGAAGAGTTGTCGGTCGCCTTGGCCGCGGTCTTGATGGCGATGATGGCCGCGGCCTTCGGATCGGAGACAAACAAAACTCCATCCGGTCCGGTGGCCAGTGGCCCGATGGACTGGAGTTTGATGTCCCCCTTTTGATACGGGGCTGCGTCCGATGTTGAAACGAAAATGCTCGCCAGCGAAGCGGCGAACAAACCGACTAGGGAACGTTGAATAGTTTTCATAACTTGTGTCTAAAAAATGCAAATGCTTCGGGGGAGAGCATCGGCAAAAACCAGGAGTTCTGCAAGCCCACAGAATCACCTGTTATTCCAGTGTTATCGTGAAGAAATTCGCTGGGCGGGAGAAGTAAGTGGCGACCCCTACGGGACTCGAAACCGCTCAAACACCTTCGCCGCCCTTCGCGTTGATTCTCCTAAACGACTCAACCAGAGCGTCCTAATTCGCAGGACAAAAAAACCTTAAACCGAAGAGTCGCGAAGTAAAATGAAAAATAACTGTGCAAACCTGTGCAAGAATTTTGCCTTTTCTTTTGGGGCTGGCATAGCTAAGGGTTAATGTGATGAGCATTTCACCCAATGTTTTAGCTGCTTTAAGAGCATTTGATGATTGCCTCCATTGAAGCGCCATTCACACTCCTTCAAAAACCAGTAAAAGTTCT
>CAUZVJ010000084.1:0-9303 GCA_963583225.1 Verrucomicrobiia bacterium | reverse complement strand
CGCCCCCAACGGCGGCGGCAACCGTGTCAATCAGTACACCTTAATCTACGACGTCTACTTTACCGGGGGCGGCAATGGCTGGCCCTCCCTGGCCAACCTCGACACCGCTGGTGACGGTGACGTGTTCTGGCGGCGCGGTGACGGCGGCCTTGGCCAGGGCGGAGGCGGATATGAACCGGTGGATGCCAACGTGAAGGTCAACGCCAATACCTGGCACCGCGTGGTTCTGGCCTTTGATCTGGCCAGTGGTCTTTACGAGAAGTACGTGGACGGTGTTTATCATTCCAAGCAGAACAATGGGGGCCTTGACGGACGTCAGGCTGCCAAGGATACCATCTGGCTTTTCAACGACAATGACGGCGAGAACGGCGAGGCTTACGTGGGCAGTATCGCCATTTATGACCGTAAACTCACTGCTGATGAGGCAAGAGCCCTTGGAAGTGCCGGTTCGGTTGGCGTGCCTACCGCCCTGCTCGAGCCAAAACCGATTCGGGGTTTATGGAGTTTTGATAATGGAGACCTGAGTGCCAGCATTGGCAGTTCACTCGAATATTTGGATGGGCCTGATGGGGCCACGGCAGGAGCCACCGAGTTTGGCACCACCGATTCCTTCGAACTGCCCGGAATACAGGGTGAATCTGCCTCGGTCATGAAGGTGGGCTATGTGGGTAAAAACGCGAATTTCGGCTATCTGATGAAGCACGGAATCGCCCCCAACGGCGGCGGCAACCGGCTCAATCAATATTCATTGGTCTACGACGTCTACTTTACCGGGGGCGGCAATGGCTGGCCCTCGCTGGCCAACCTCGACACCGCTGGTGACGGGGATGTGTTCTGGCGGCGCGGCGACGGCGGCCTTGGCCAGGGCGGAGGCGGATATGAACCGGTGGATGCCAACGTGAAGGTCAACGCCAATACCTGGCACCGCGTGGTTCTGGCCTTTGATCTGGCCAGTGGTCTTTATGAGAAGTACGTGGATGGTGTTTATCATTCCAAGCAGAACAACGGGGGCCTCGATGGACGTCAGGCTGCCAAGGATACCATCTGGCTTTTCAACGACAATGACGGTGAGAACGGCGAGGCTTACGTGGGCAGTATCGCCGTCTACGACCGCAAACTCAGTGCTGATGAGGCAACAATCCTTGGTTCGGCAAAAGCATCAGGAATTCCTGAGAGCCTTGAATTTGTTCCGGAAGTCCTAGACTTATTCTTCTACCAATATGCAGAGGGAAGCAGTTACAATAAACTACTCGAAATACGTAATCCGACTGATTCAGAGATAGATTTGTCAGGTTATGCATTTCCCAACCAAAACAATGGTGCCGATTCTGCAGAGAGTTTTGATTACTGGAACACCTTCCCAGAGGGGGCAAAGATAGCTCCGGGGGGGAATTACATAATTGCCCATCCAGATGCTGATCCATCAATCGTGGCGGTCGCTGATCATTTCCACAAATATCTCAGCAATGGTGACGATGCCTATGCCTTGGTAAAAGGAACAAAGGAAAGTTATGAAGTAATTGATGTTATCGGTGACATTGCCGGGGACGATCCGGGAAGCGGTTGGAGTGTTGCTGGAGTATCAAACGCAACCAAGGATCATACATTAATCAGAAAGAACTTTATTAATCGGGGAAATACCGATTGGGCGGCATCAGCGGGAACAAACCCTGAAGATTCAGAGTGGGTAATCCTGGATAAAGATGTATGGGACGGAATCGAAAGCATACCTACAATATCCGTTACCAGACAAGCAGATGGGGCAATAAGGGTTGAGTTCGAGGGCAAACTTCAATCCTCGGCCAACACCACCGGCCCTTGGAAGGACATTGATGGCAACAGCCCGATGTCGATCACTGCCGACGAGGCACGCCAGTTTTACCGAGCCCGGAATTAATCCGCCAAGCGGTCTAGCAACCTCGCCGCATCGGTCTCAATGAAAAACAGGTCGCGATGGTCTGAATGCAGGAAACCGTCGCGTTGCATCGTCTCGAAGAAGCCGTCAATATCGTCGTAGAAGCCGCCGACGTTGAGCAGCGCAACCGGCTTGTCGTGGTAGTCAAGCTGCCGCCACGTCACCGCCTCGAAGAATTCCTCCATCGTGCCGATGCCACCGGGCAGCGCGATGTAGGCGTCGCACAACTCATGCATCTTCTCCTTCCGCTCGTGCATGGTGGCCACCACGTGCAGCTTGGCCAGTCCCTGATGCGCCAACTCCCGATCGACAAGTTTCTGCGGAATCACCCCAACCGCCCGGCCACCTTCGGCCAAGACCGCATCGGCCAGGACACCCATCAGGCCGATGTTGCCCGCGCCGTAAACCAAGCCCAGCCCCCGACTGGCCATCGCCTGGCCAAGCGCACGGGTCGTCTCGGCGTACACGGGGTCATTCCCCGCCGAGGCGCCACAATAAACGCAGATGTTTCTGACTGTTCCCACACCGCTTGGCCAAGCGCAGGTTACGGCTTCGCGTTCAGGCCGGTGCGCTTGGCCCAGGTGCTCCAGTCTCCAGCCAGGCGCTTGGCCCGAGCCGGATGAGTCGCCGCCAAGTCGGTGGTCTCCGTGCGGTCCGCTTCCAGGTCAAACAGGGACCACTTTTTGTCGAGCTTGTCCCAGACGACCTTCCACTTGCCCTCGCGCAGCGCACGGTTGCCGGACCACTCCCATGCAATCTGATCGTGACCCTTGCGCATACCGCCGCGCAGCACCTTCACAAGACTTTTGCCCTCGACCGGAAGGATGTCGCGGCCGTTGTGTTTTTTGGGGTAATCGGCATCAGCCAATTCAAGAAATGTCGGCAAAAAGTCAATGATGTGCCCGACCTCTTTCGTGATCGAGCCCTTGGGCACGCGGCCCGGCCACCACGCGATGCACGGCGTGGCGATGCCTCCCTCGTGCGCCCAGCTTTTGTAGCGGCGAAACGGTGCGTTCTGCGCCCAACCCCACGACGGCCCCACGGCGGCGTAAAACTCCTTCGGCCCAGGGACGATCTTTGGCGAGCGCCCCCCCGGCTCCTCAGCACAACCACCATTGTCCGAGAGGAACAACACCAACGTGTTGTCGGCCTCGCCGCTCTTCCGCAACGCCGCCATGAGGCGGCCGATGTTTTGATCCATCCGGTCGATCATCGCCGCGTAGACCGCCATCCGCAAATCCTCGTGGTCGTGGTTGGCTGACTTCCAGTCGTACGCACGCGAATCGCGGCCGGAGAGCTGCCACTTGGGATCAATCAACCCCATTTTGACCATGCGCTCATGTCGCTGCCGACGCATCGTGTCCCAACCCATCTTGAATTTGCCAACGTACTTTTTGATGTCCTCAGGCTTGGCGTGCAGCGGGTAATGCGGCGCAGTGTAGCATATATGCAGAAAAAACGGATCGGCCTTTTTTGCAAACTTGCCTACACACTCGATGGCATGATCGGTAAAAGCATCGGTCGTGTAATAGTCGTCCGGGAACTCCGTGAGATCCCTGTCGTTGTGTCCGAACTTCCGGATGCGCCCGCCCTTGTATTTTGGGTCACGCTGTTTCGGGTTGAAGAAATTGCAGCAGCCGTCGAGCAGTCCGTAATACTCGTCGAAGCCCCGCCGGTACGGATGGGTCATCTCGCCAGAGCCGAGATGCCACTTGCCGCTGAGCGCCGTGCTGTACCCGGCCAACTTCATCGCCTCGCCAAGCGTGACCATGTTTTGCCGCAGCAACCCGCCCTTGCCGCGGCGCGGATAGAGGCCGGTCAGGATCGATGCCCTCGTGGTGGTGCACTTGGCGTTGTTGTAAAACTGGGTGAATCGCATCCCCTCCGCCGCCAAGCGGTTGAGGCTCGGCGTGCTAACCTCGCCCCCATAGCAGCCGATGTCACTCCACCCCATGTCGTCGCACATGATCAAAACGATATTCGGCCGCTCCGCCGGCTTGGCCAAGCCGCCCGGTTGAACCGCACCGACAACCAACGCCAACAAGAGGCACACGGCCGGCACGGTAGAATTGAATATACGCATCGGCGCGAACGCTAGTGCGCTTGCCCAAGCGCGGCCAGTTTTTTCGTGGAATCAACCGTCCCGCTGGTTGCCATACGATTGGCCAAGGTCTATTGTCCCGCGCCGCATGAACAATCTGACATCCCCGCGCTGGTTGGTTGCGACCCTGACACTTGCCTTGGCCTGCTCCGTGTCGCCTTGGGCACAGGCCCAGCCGCTCTCGCCCAAGGAACCCGGGGCGCCGTGGCCGGATTGGGAACTGACGGATTTCCAACCCAAGAGCCCTAGATTCAACAAGACTTATGGGCCGAGCCATTTTCGTGGCCGGGTGACTCTCGTCGCGCTGCTGGCGACTTGGTGTCCTTATTGCCGGGTGCAAGTCGAGAAGATGGAGGAGATGAAAGAGGAGTTTGCAGCCAACCGGCTCAAGGTCAACATCGTCGCCGTCAACATCGCCTCCGGCGCGTCCAGCCAGGCCGAGTTCACCTCACGGTGCAGCTTCCCGCTGTTTCAGGACACCGATCTCGAAAACGCATTCGGGCTGCACCAGGGAGGCAAGGATGACTATTACATTTATAACGAGCGGGGAGAATTGTCTGACTATTTCCCCTATAAGGGCAATCGCGAATCCGACCTCGCCTCCCCCGAGGGCTACGCGAACATCACGCAGGCCATCCTGGACGCCCCGTTCCAGAGCCGCTTGTCGGTGGACATCGTTGCCGCCGTGAAGATCGATGGCATCGAGGGCCGAACCTATCGCATCGACTTCAGCGAAGACCTTGGTGACGAGAAAGAATGGAAGCCGTTGAAGGCCGTCACGATCGACGCAGACCAGTTTATCTACATCGACCTCGAGGCCACCCGGTTGCGAAAACAACGCTTCTACAAAGTTGAGGAAGTGCCATGAAACAAACCAACTCCCATATCCTCGCACTCGACCAGGGAACGACCAGTTCTCGGGCGATTGTTTTCGACAAACTCGGGCTGCCGGTGGCAGTCGCGCAACGGGAGTTCCCGCAAATCTACCCCAAGCCGGGCTGGGTCGAGCACGACCCGATGACGATCTGGAAAACCCAGTTGAGCACCGCCAAGCGGGCGTTGCGCCTGGCCAAGCTCTCCGCCGTCGACATCGCCGCGATTGGCATCACCAACCAGCGCGAGACGACGCTCGTTTGGGATCGCGCCACCGGCAAGCCGATCGCCAACGCCATCGTCTGGCAGGACCGCCGCACCGCCGACATTTGTGATGCGATGCGCCGGGACAAGACAGACCGGCTGATCCGCCGCAAAACCGGCTTGGAGTTGGATGCCTATTTCAGCGCGACCAAGATCCGGTGGTTGCTTAAAAACACAAAAGGCGCCTTGGCCAAGGCCCGGGCCGGCCGACTGGCCTTCGGCACTGTCGACTCGTGGCTGGTCTGGAATCTTACCGGCGGACAAACTCACATCACCGACGCCTCGAACGCCTCGCGGACCATGCTGTTCAATATCCGCACCGGCGACTGGGATGACGAGTTGCTGAAACTGTTCGGCGTGCCTCGATCGGTTTTGCCGACAGTCGTCTCGTCAAGTGATGTGTACACTGAGACACGGGCATTTGGCCAGGCCATCCCCATCGCGGGCATCGCCGGTGACCAGCACGCCGCCCTCTTCGGCCAATGCTGCCACAAGCCCGGCATGGTCAAAAACACCTACGGCACCGGCTGTTTCATGCTCATGCACACCGGCGACAAGCCGATGCCATCCCGCAACAAGCTGCTCAGCACAGTGGCATGGAAAATCGGCGACAGAACGGAGTACGCCCTTGAGGGAAGCGTCTTCATCGCCGGTGCCGTGACACAATGGCTGCGCGACGAGCTGGGCATCATCAAGTCGTCTGCCGAAATCGAGCGCTTGGCCAAGCGCGTGCCAGACAACGGCGGCGTCTATCTCGTGCCAGCCTTCGCCGGTCTGGGTGCTCCCCACTGGAACCCGCACGCACGCGGCACGATCACCGGCCTCACGCGCGGCTCCAACAAGGCGCACATCGCCCGGGCCGCCCTTGAGGGCATCGCGTTTCAGGTCAACGACATCATCGCCGCGATGGAGCGTGACGCCGGAACCAAGCTCCGTGAGCTTCGCGTTGATGGCGGTGCCAGCGCCAACAACCTGCTGATGCAATTCCAAAGTGACCTGTTGAACGTCCCCGTGATTCGCCCCTCCAATACCGAGACCACCGCCTTGGGTGCGGCCTACCTCGCCGGCTTGGCCGTGGGCGTTTGGAAAAACAAAAGTGAGATTGCCAAGCAATGGAAAATCGCCAGGCGCTTCAAGCCGTCGATGAAAGCCGCCACCCGCAAAACACTGGTTTCAGGCTGGGACAATGCCTTGGCCAAGGCGCAGCATTGAGTTGCAAAATGAACGTCAGTCCTCATGCCGCTGTCGCCATTGCGTTGGCGTTATGCAGCTCGGCCAAGCCGTATGGCGCCACAATCGTTGGGCGAATTGTCGATGCCCAGACGGGCAAACCGCTCGCCGCCCGTGTGTATGTCGAGAATGCAAAAGCCGAATGGTTTTTCGTGCAATCCACCTCAGCCAAGGGCACTGCTGTTCCGTACGACAAGACGAACTGGATGCAGAAACAGTCGTTCGAAAAACATACGACAATTTCCGCAGATCCATTCAAGGCCAACTTGCCGCCGGGCGAGTACACAATCACGGTTGAGCGAGGGAAGGAGTATTTCACCGAAACCCGCCAAGTGTCGCTTGGCCAAGCGGATGCAAGCGTTGAAATACGCCTGCACCGCTGGATCAACTTGGCCAAGCGCGGTTGGTACTCCGGCGAAACCCACATTCATCGCACCCTCGAAGAACTGCCCAACGTCATCCAAGCCGAGGACCTCAATGTCGCAATGCCGCTGACCTACTGGGTGACAAAGTCCGACACGGCACCGACGAGTGGCGACAGAAACATCGGTGGCGAAATTCCGGACAGACTGATCACGGTTGACCCCACGCACGTCATTTGGCCGCGCAACACAGAGTACGAGATTTTTTCAGTTGGCAAAAAACGGCACACGCTTGGCGCGCTGTTTTTTCTCAATCACAAGTCGGTGTTCAACGAGGGCGTCCCGCCGTGGGGACCCTTGGCCAAGCGCTCGCGCGTCGAAGGCACAATTTTTGACATGGACAAACTCGACTGGCCGTTCTCGATGACACTCCCGCACAGCACCGGCGCGCGCTTGTACGAGTTGGCCAATAACCACATGTGGCGCACGCAGTTTGCGTTCAAGCAATGGAACTCCCGCACGCCCGGCTTTCTCCAGCCTCCCGCCGGCGCAAAACAAGGCAACGAGGAGGAGTGGCTCAACTACACACTCGGCCAATACTACACACTGCTCAATGCCGGTTTCCCGCTCGTGCCCACCGCCGGCACCGCCAACGGCGTGCATCCCGTGCCGGCCGGATTCAGCCGCGTTTACGTGCATCTGCCGGAAGAGTTCAGCTATGAAAAATGGCTCGATGGACTGAAACAGGGTCGCAGCTTTGTCACCACCGGCCCAATGCTTTTTGCAAAAGCAAACGGGCAGCAACCCGGCACTAAACTCGCCCTTGGCCAAAGCGGCGGCAAAGTGACCGTCACCGGCGAAGTCGTCAGCGAAACACCGGTTTCATTTTTGGAAATTGTCGTCAACGGCCGACCGATCCGCAAGATACGCGCCCGACCAGACACCACGCCCTCTGGCGCGCGCCGGATGACTTTCTCCACCGCACTGCCGATGAAAACCAGCGGCTGGGTTGCCGTTCGTTGTTTCGAGGAACGCCCCGGCGGCCGGCTCCGATTCGCCCACACCGGCCAATGGGCAATCGACATACCCGGCAAACCGCTCCGCCCTTCGCCGGAGGAAAAAGATTATCTCATCGAACGCGTACAATTCGAAATCGACCGCAGCAAAGGCATCGTTTTTGCCGAAGCCATGGCCGAATACAACGCCGCACTCGATCACTACACAAACCTGGCCACGAGCAATCCGCCGACTCCCGAAGCCCGCGCCCCCAAGCGCGACAGCGACCTCAAACGCTGGCTCGAAAACATGGTCACGCACCACCGTTACTCGCCGCACGAGGTTCGCGCCGCCACCGGTCTGCCCTTGGCCAAGGTGAAACAAAAACTCGCCGACTGGAACATCACCGGTAATCGCTTGGCCAAGCGTCCCGCCGATGCACCATTAAAAGTACTGCCTTACCCCGGCGGCCGCCACCCGCGCATCGGTTTTCTCGACGGCGCACTCGTCCCCCAGCGTGAAACCAAAATCAGCATCTTCGCCCCGTGGGATCCACACAGCTACGCCGTGGTCGATGTGCCGGAAGCCATCTGGTCCAACCTTGGCCTGACCTACCTCGCTCACACGCACATCCCCACCGTATGGGACAAGCAGGGCAAACAACTCAAGCCGCTCGAGTGGCGCAGGAATAAAGACGGCACACTAGTCTTCGAGCGAGAATTGCCCAACGGCATCGTCTTCGGCAGCCGGGTGATTCCGGGAAAAGAACTCGTCAAGATGAACCTTTGGATTCGCAACGACTCGGCGGAGACGCTTACCGGCCTGCGGGCGCAAGTGTGCGTGATGCTCAAGGGCCTGTCCGGCTTCAACCAGCGCATCCACGCCAACAAAGTCATCGACGGCAGTTGGGTGGCCTGCCGCGACGCCGACGGCCAACGCTGGATCATCACTGGTTGGGAACCGATCCATCGCCCTTGGGAAAACCCGCCTGTCCCCTGCCTCCATGCTGATCCTTCCTTCCCCGATTGCCCCCCAGGCAAAACTGTCGAAGCCAACGGCATCATTACTTTTTACAAGGGCACAGACATCCGTCAACAAATTGCAAAACTCAAAGCTCTACACCTAAACAGGCGATAATTCAGTATCGCTAACCCTTCGGCACTTCATTCACGGTATAATACGCATTTCGATGCAGAAGCTCACCCTTATCTCGGTCTCGCAGAGCACCAAGATCAAACTCGTGGACATAGCCTATTTTAAGTTCACTGAGCACAATTGTTGCACTGCGCCCATCTGCCGCGAGCTCTACGAATTTAACGACAGGATTGTTTAAATCTACCTCCGGCCCGCCGTAACCGGAATGATAATTGTGTGTAAATGCAGCAATCTTGTAGCTTTTTATATTATTCCCTGTTGTCTGATCCAACGGCTTGGTGAATATTATCCTGAACCCATCCCCTGTGATGTTGATAGACTTTATTTCAAACGGCATCTTACCCGTCCAGTCGAGCCGCTCCAGAGCGAAGGGTTTAATACCACGCACAGGCCATCCACGATTAGTG
>CAUZVJ010000083.1:0-9459 GCA_963583225.1 Verrucomicrobiia bacterium | reverse complement strand
GCGCGGTGCGTCCGATTTAATAAGACCATTCACGGATAGCGATTTATTTTCAAATATTCGCTTGCGAATATTTGGTGATGCGTAAGATGAACTCTAAGACGCAGTGCGTCCTATGTTCAAATGAATAATAAAAATAAACTCAGTGAGGTCAATCACGGCTCCCTAAGGGGTGTTGATGATGGATTATTGAATAAACGTCAGTTAGCCCAAAAGCTGGGCGTATCCGCTCGCTCAATTGACGCCTGGATGAAGCTGGGCCGGTTGCCCTACATTAAAATTGGCGGCGGGCAGCGCGGCACTGTGAGGTTTGAGTTCTCCGTTGTGATGGACAGCCTCCGGCAGCATCAGGTCGGAGGAGGTAGTCTTTAATGACTAGCGAAAGAAAAAGCCCCGGCATCCACGCCGAGGCTCAAATCAAAAACCACTCCCCAAAAACTACACCCCGAAATGCTAAAACGCAAGCGTCCCGCGTACGTGTACGACTATTGTTTTTGGCGTTGCTGCCCGACAGTGAGGAGAATATGCAACCCGACGGAGAAAACCTGTTGGCGTTAGCTCATGTATGGGTGGGAGGGTTTATCCTCATGTTTTGCCAAGTTAGGCAGAAGCCGGGGCAAAAGGCCTACGTCCGACTTCCGCAGAAGGAAATTCCCGACTCAAACACTCCCGTTGCAATACTATGGGATAAGACGCTGATAAAGGAGGTTGAGAGGATAATCCCCAACACATGGGAGGACTTACAGTCGTTACGGGGGGGAGTCTATGCTTCTTCAACTTTTGTCGTGCTTTCGGAACCGCCATTTGGCGAACCCTGGGAGGCCGCGCTATGAGCAAAATTAGCATGGTCGAAAACGTGAAGGCCACAGCCTGCAAGCCGGTGGGCGCCAGCAATTTTGTTGAAGACGTCATTAGCGGAAGGTGGCGCGACAATATTGAATCCATCCGCCGGACGTATCAGATGACAACGGAGCAGACTGGCGGAGGCAGCAAGCAGGCCGGCGTGGCCATCAGAGAGTTAAAGAGCAAGCTGCCAGGAGTCTTATGGGCAGGAGTTTTTTGCAAGAGGTGTGCCGAGGGGATAGAGGCGCACTCTGGCCTATTGGTTATCGACCTAGACCATCTTGGAACCAGGTTAACCAAGGCCAAAGAAAAACTATCCTCTGACCCTCATGTGTTCGCCTGCTTCGTCTCGCCGTCGGGGGATGGCCTCAAGGCTGTGTTTAGCGTCTCGCCTGATATTGAACGTCATGCCACCGCTTGGGCAACTGCAGCCAAGAGGGTGGAGTCGTTGACCGGTATCAAGCCTGACCACGGTGACGATGTGGCAAGGCTCTGTTTTGTCAGTTATGACCCAGAGGCACACCACAACCCCCAAGCGGAAGTGTTGGAGATTGAGGCGGAGGATACTGTCCCGGCAAAAAAACCGCGCAAGCCAACTCATCACCCAGCCTCGAAGCACAGCACGGATTCGGCAGACGATGAGGCGAAAATCAAGCACGCCCTCTGCTACATACCCGCTGACAACTACGACAGTTGGATCGAGATGGGCATGGCGTTGCACTCATGGAACTCACAAAGGGGATTAAATGTGTGGACCGAGTGGTCGCGCACAAGCCCGGAGAAGTACGACCAGAGTGGACTCCCGAAAAGATGGTCGGGGTTCGAGTCTGAGCGACCCGGCGGAGTGACACTGGGCACACTGTTTGAGTACGCTAAGCAAGGCGGCTGGACTTGGCAGGGGGGTTGCAGTGTCACGCTTGGCGGCAGCAGCGCGAAGGAACCAACCACAAGCAAAACGCAGACCGAGGATGAACTTGTGCTTAATCGACTGGCCAAGCTTTCGCCTCTCGACTATGACCGCTGCAGAGAAAAGGAGGCTAAGCAGTTAGGAATCAGACCCGCGTCTTTGGATAAAGAGGTCGGAAGGCGGAGGAAAAGCCAAACCGATCCGGCGCAGGGCAAAAAATTGGTGTATGATGACCCTGTGCCTTGTGACTCACCAGTGGTGGGAGGCGAGGTGCTGAACCAAGTTGCCGGAGTGTTCCGCCAATATGTCGTCCTCCCCGATGGAGCAGCCGACGCGCTGGCTTTGTGGGTGGCCCATGCCCATGTGTTTGAGGCTTTTGAGTTAACTCCACGGTTGAACTTTTTTTCCCCTGAAAAGGGCTGCGGCAAAACCACCCTGCTCGATGTGTTGGCCACTGTGACGCCACGGGCGCAACGCATGGAGAACATCTCAACCGCAGCAACGTTCCGACTAGTGGAAAAGTACAAGCCCATCCTGCTGCTTGACGAGGTGGATACTTATCTGTCGAATAACGAAGAACTTCGCGGGCTGCTCAATGCCGGTCATAGGCGGGGCGCTCAAGTACTCCGCTGCGAGGGGGACAATCACGACTTGGCTACCTACGGAGTGTTTGCCCCTGCTGTGCTTGCCGGTATCGGGTCGCTGCCCGGCACGTTGGAAGATCGCTCCGTGGTTGTGAGATTGGCCAGAGCGAAACAAGGCGAGGTCGAGAAGCAGTTCGATTCCCGGCGGCTGAATGACGAACGAATAATTCACGCCAAGTTGGCCCGTTGGTGTCAAGATCAGGCCGAGGCATTGGCCGTCAGCGATCCAAAGATGCCGGCATCGGCATTCAACCGGGTAGCCGACAATTGGCGACCGTTGTTTGCTGTGGCTAAGGAGGCCGGAGGCGATTGGCCAGCCCGGGCAACAAAAGCGTATGAAGCATTAACAGCGGAGAACGGAGAGCAAGGCATCAATGAACTGCTCCTTTCGGACATCAAGAAAGTGCTTGAGAGTGATTCGGAGTTAGGCCGCATCACGTCCGCCACTCTTGTTGCAGCCTTGGCACAGATAGAAGAGAGACCTTGGGCCGAGTATGGCAGGAGTCAGAAACCGATCACGGCAAGGCAGGTGGCGCGAATGCTCAAATCATTCAAAATATCCTCCCGCCAAATCCGTGTCGGCGAATCCACCTGCAAGGGGTATCATGTTGCAGACTTTGACGACGCATTTGCCCGTTACCTGCCCCCTTCCCCTCCCCCGAAGCGAAACAGCGAAACAAACACCGAAAAACATTGATCCAAATGAGTTTCTAAACGAAACAAACTCTGGGGCATGTTTCGGATAAAAAAGGCGTTTCAGCCAATGAAAATGGGGTTTGTTTCGCTGTTTCGGATGGATACACGGGAAGGGCCACTATGCCTTGATTCGCAGGGGAGAATTGGCCAAGGTGGCCCTTCCATGAAAACCAACTGCCCAGACTGCGGCCAGCCGCTCGAATACTCCTATGCCGACTCTGGGGAGGATGTCGATTGCCCTCATTGCGATGTGGCCTTTATGCTGCCCGCGAGATTGGCACTTGAGCCGGACAAGGTAGCGCCGCCACCAAAAAAACCACCAACGCCGCCCAACCCCAATAAGAAGTTGATCAACGCCGCCAGCACCTTCTCCTGCCTCTCTTTACTGTGTGTGTTCGTCCCTTATGTCGGCCTGCTCATAGCCGTTCCTATGTGGATTGCAGGGTTTGTCCTTTGCATCATGCTGCTGGTCAAAGGTCAATACAGCAGCGGGGCCGGCACGATGGTTTTCTTGTTTCTGTTAGTGCCGTTCGCTTGGGCGCTGCGGTTGGGCTACGCCCTCGGCGATCCGGCCACAACTCCCAGAAAGCCGTTGCCGCCTTCGGCCTGACTAGCTCCTTGTAATGCCGGTCGATCATGGTGGGGGAGTTGCCGGCGAAATGTGCCGTCAGCGCGATATTTTTGAACTTGGCCAAGTGGTAACTGCAAAAGCTGTGGCGCAGGCCGTTCTTCGGAATTGGTGGCATCGCCGCCCGCTTGGCTCGGTAGTAAACATCATCGAGCATCCCCAACTCGCCGCCCTTGGCCTTGGCCAGCGCCAACCAAGCCGCAGCGTTGGGCTGCAACTCCACCGAATGCCCCCATTGCGGGGCGGCAATGAGCCTGCCACGATTCATCTCCAAACCACCAAAAAAACTGTCAAAACGATGGAAACGGTTCCTGTTCGGCTTTGGTGCAGCAATACTGGTCATACCTGCAGTAGCTGGGGCAGTCGTCTTTCTGTGGCGCATTATGCCCAATATCGATACAACATGGGCAGGTGATGTTATCGGTGCGCTCATAATACTTTGCCTGTGGGCCGTGGCACTCAGCGTCGCCCTGCTGTGGATTGTGTTCCCTTGGTTCGTTTACCATTACCTGTCGCGGATCGCTGACACTGCCGACAGGATAGCCAGCCTCTTAGCCTCAAAAAATAACAACACTCAGGAGCAAAAAAACTTGTGATCAAAACGCCTTCAACCGAACACCCATTTGCACCCGATTCAGCGGCAGAACATTTCCCGTCAAATCCCGCTAAAATTGCCGCATGATGCTGCGTAATTATGCACAAATCAAGTTTTTTATAAATCCTCAAATCACGCAATGGTAGTGGGTTATAGTACACTTTTTACGCAACACCGCGAAGGGCAGTTTTCAGGTTCAAGTCCTGTACTGCGCACCATTCTTTCATCTTCCTTTTGCCTCCCCTTTCGATCTGATTCTGCTGGCCGGATAAGTTTTGCGCTTGGCCAAACGACTTGTCGGGATGCCGGTCGGAGGGTAAAATTGGCTGCGGTGGATTTGCTTCGATGTGCCATCTTGATTTGTTTGCTTGCGACAACACACGTCGCGGCATCGCCGTCGGTAAAGCGCCGGAATGAGACGTATCAGGTCACCGGTTCCTCTGTGCAGGAGCTGCGGCAAATGATCGACCGCGGTGGCCCGCTCAACAGCGACGACGGCAAACAGTACGACGGGATCACCGAGTGGTCGCTCACGTGGGATTACCAACTCAAGCGACGCGGCAAGGTCTGGATCGTTGTCAGCCGCACCGTCCTGCTTGACATCAAGGTCGTGACGCCGCGCTGGACCGATTTCCAGAATGCGCCGGGTGTGTTGCGGACGCAGTGGCGGATTTATCGCGCCAGCCTGTTGCGGCACGAGGAAGGGCACGTCAAAATTGCGCTCCGGGCAGCCTATGCAGTCGACAAATACCTTGGCACGTGCGGCGGTTCCTCTTCCCTGGAGAAACTGAAAAGCGACATCCAAAAAAACACCCGAGGCCTGCTCAGGCAATACCGCAAGATTGATCGGAACTACGATCAACGCACCCGCCACGGTGCCACGCAGGGCGCCACCTTGGCCAAGGGCTCCTGAAGTTGACCGGTTTTCCGATCGCTCACGCCAACACTTCCCGGATCACTTGGCCATGGACGTCGGTGAGTCGGCGCTGGATGCCGTTGTGGTAGTAGGTGAGTTGCTCGTGATCGAGGCCAAGGAAGTGGAGGAGCGTGGCATGAAAATCGTGCGGTGTTGCGACATCCTCGCTGGCTTTGAAACCAAACTCATCGGTGGCACCGTGACTGGTTCCGCCTTTCACGCCGGCACCGGTAAGCCAGGCGGTGAAGCCGTTGGGATTATGGTCGCGCCCGTACGTGCCGGCTTGAAACATCGGCATGCGGCCAAACTCAGTGGCGAAGACGACCAGCGTGTCGTCGAGCAGGCCGCGTTGTTTCAAGTCACGCAGAAGCCCGGCGACGGGTTGGTCGAGGATCTCGCCGTGGACGTCGTATTGCTCCTTTAGCCTTGAGTGGCCGTCCCAGTTGATGTTGCCGCCGGAGGCGTAGGCACCGTTGAAGAGTTGCACAAACCGCACGCCGCGCTCGACGAGGCGGCGGGCGAGGATGCAGTTGTTTGCAAACGCAGCCTTGTTTTTATTGGCGCTGTCGGCACCGTACAGTTTGCGAATGTGCGCCGGCTCGGCTTTCAGGTTGGCGGCGTCCGGCACGGAGAGCTGCATTCGCGCGGCAAGTTCGTAGCTCGAGATACGCGCGGCCAGCTCGGCGTCATCGGGGAAGTCAGCTTGGTTTTGCTCTTCCAAAATCCGCAACGCGGCCCGTGCGGCTTCGTCTTTGGCGGCGGAAATATTTTTCGGCCGTTGCAGAAAACGAATCGGCTTGGTGCTGCTGAATGGCGTGCCCTGAAACGCGGCGGGCAGGAAGCCGTTCGCCCAGTTGTTGGGGCCGCTCTGCGGCATGCCACGCGGATCTTCAATCGCGACGAAGGCGGGCAGGTTTTGGTTTTCGCTGCCGAGCGCGTAGTTCACCCACGCACCCATGCTCGGGAAACCGTCGAAGGCGAAGCCGGTGTTCATCACGTTTTCCGCCGGGCCATGCGTGTTGGATTTGTTGGTGAGCGAGTGCAGAAAACAAATCTCATCCGCCATCCCGCCGATATGCGGCACGAGATCGCTCACCATTTTGCCGCACTGGCCGCGCGGCCGAAATTTCCAAAGCGGCTGCGTGAGGTTGCCGTTCGGGCCTTGAAACGAAACGAGTTTTTCGTTGCCGGGCAGCGGTTGGCCGTGGCGACGAATCAGTTCCGGCTTAAAGTCAAACGTGTCCACATGGCTCAACGCGCCGGCGCAGAAAACCTCGATCACGCGCGTGGCCCTTGGCGCGAAGTGCGGTTGCCGGGGTGCGTAAGGCTTGGCCGGGTCGATTTTCGGCGACTCGCCTCGCGCTTCCTCCGCCAACATCGCGGCCAGCGCGACGCCGGAAAAACCATGCATCGAATTTGTCAAAAACTGTCGGCGATTGAGGCTCATTGCAGATAAAGAAATGCGCTGGAGTTGAACAACACGCGACAGGCCTGCGGAAGGCCGTGCCGCTTGGCCAAGCGCTGCAGGGCGTCCCGCTCGCTTGGTTTGGGCGCTCGGGCGCAGGCCAAACGGAAGGCGCGCTCGATTTGCGCCGACGAATCATCGCCCGCCTCGCGCTTCACGCGCTCGGCAAAAAACGCCGCCTGCCGATTGGCGAACGGGCTGTTGAGCAGGCTCAGCGATTGCACGGGCGTGATGGAGCGTGTGCGGCGCGGTTTCATTTGGCCGGCATCGGGACAGTCGAATGCGCCGAAAATATCCACCGACTGCATGCGAACCTTGTGCGCGTAAATCATCCGCCGCCAGCCGTCGGCATCGAAAGTTTGCTTGGGAACATAATCGGAGAGGCCGCCGCGTTGGTTGAAAAAGTCAAACCCGCGCCCGCCCATTTTCAAATTCAACTTGCCGCTGACGCGCAGCATGCCATCGCGGATGGCCTCCGCCTCCAGGCGGCGCGGCGGGAATCGCCAGAGCAGGCGCGAATTGGCATCGACCCGCAACGCCTCCGGTTTGGGTCGGCTCGCCTGCCGATAGGTGCGGGAGGTGACGATGAGGCGGTGCAGTTTTTTTAGCGGCCAACCTTGCCAGACGAACTCCAGCGCCAGCCAGTCGAGCAACTCGGGATGCGTGGGCGCGGTGCCCATTTTGCCAAAGTCCGACGGCGTGTCCACGAGGCCGGTGCCAAAATGATTTTGCCAAACACGGTTCACCAACACGCGCGCGGTCAGCGGATGATCCGGCTGCGTGAGATGCCTTGCCAAGGCCAGGCGGCGCTGTGGCTCGGGCGCGCCGGGCGCGATCGCCGCTTGGCCGAGCGCAGCGGGAATGGCCGGGGCGAGCTTGTCCAAGCGCTGCATCGGATCGCCGCGACGCAGCAGCCAAGTGGTGTCGGGTGCGGTGAAACTCGCGGCGTAAATCTGCGGCCCGGCGGCGAGACGGTTGAGTTCCCCCTGCGTTTGTCGAAGAGTTGCAATCAGCGTGACCAGCGCTTTTGTCTGCTCCGCGCTAAGGTTTTTTAGCTTCACTGCGTTGGCCGCGCGCGTGTCGTCATTGCGCGGCAAACGATCCTCCGTGTGCGCGACAGTTAGCCACTCGCCATCGGACCGCAGCACTTCGATCGTGTAATCGGCCGGCACACTGGAGCCGTTGTGCCACGTGATGCGATTGAGCGTGGCCGGTTCGGCGAAGTCCACGCGAAGCCAAGCCGGCCCGCCCTTGGCGGCGACCCACGGGAAGGCTTGGCGGCGATCCACCGAGCCGTCGGTGAGATTTTCAAAATGCCGCGTTTGGTTGGCCAAGGCAAAACTGGAAGCCGACGGCTTGGCACCGCCCGAGGCCAATGCGGCATTTTTGTTGCCCGTCGTCCACGCTTCAAATTCGTACAGCGAGGCTGGACTGCCGTTGGCTGTGGCGCGGATGTTCATCCGGATGGCGCGCGCGGCGACCGGCGCAAACTTATCCGTATGCACGTTGGCGAGCGGCTTGCGAAGTTTCAACTGCACGCGTTGCGCTTCCAGTTTTTCCCGCAACCCGCCGAGTCGTTTCTGCGTCGCGGGCACTTGGCTGGCCCACTCGTCGTTTTGTGTGCCGCGCAATCGCCGGTTGCCGTAGCGCAGCCCGGCGAAGACGGCCTGCATGCCGTAGTAGTCGCGCTGCAAAATGGGATCGAATTTGTGGTCGTGACAGCGCGCACAGCCGATGGTGAGTCCAAACAAACTCTGGCTCACGGTGCGAATGACTTCGTCGAGTTCGTCCTGCCGCGCCGAGCGCATGGCTTCCTCGTCGCGACCAACTTGGCCGGGCAAATTCGCCGGGCCGGAAACCAAAAAGCCAAGCGCGGCATCCGCACCGGTGACATCGCCCGCCAGTTGGTCGCTAATGAATTGGTCGTATGGCAAATCGGCATTGAGCGCGTGGATGACCCAGTCGCGGTAATGCCACGCGGCGGCCCGCTCGCCGTTGGTTTCAAACCCCACCGTCTCGGCCCAGCGAATGACATCGAGCCAATGCTGCGCCCAGCGCTCACCGTAGCGCGGTGAGGCGAGCAGTTCATCGACAGTCTCCGTGAGAACCGCGTCCGTTGAGCGCTTGTCCTGCGCGAACGCCTGCACTGCTTCCGGCGCGGGCGGCAGACCGGTGAGGTCGAGCGTCACGCGCCGAAGCAGCGTGGTGCGATCGGCCTCGGCGGAAAAGGTGAGATTCTTTTCGCTCAATTTTTGACCGATGAAAAAATCAATGGGGTGATTCTCCCCGGAGACGATGGCGCGCTTCATCGGGCGCAACGACCAATGTTCCTCCGCCGCAACCATTGCGGTGGCGATGAAACTCAGCAGAAGAATTGATCCGACCCGTTGCATTGCGGCTGGAACGGACTTTCCCAAGCGGTGAGCATGGTTGTCAATGCCTCTCAACCCGTTTGTAATCTGCAATGTTCATTTGAGCCAAAGGGATCGATCTGATATGTTGTGCGGAAGGGGAGCTGCCGGCTGCAGCCTCTTTTATCAAATCATTGGCAAAGACGTTAGTGGCTTACAATTCAACCAACAGCAGGGAACTTTTCCTGGATGCATGCAGCGGCAACGCCGTCACCCGCCCTCCCGTCTGGCTCATGCGGCAAGCCGGCCGTTCCCTGCCAGAATACCGGAAACTAAAGGAGAAACACACCTTCCTCGAGATGGTCCAGTCACCCGACCTGGCCACCGAGGTGACGCTGCAACCCCTCCGCCGGTTCC
>CAUZVJ010000082.1:0-9475 GCA_963583225.1 Verrucomicrobiia bacterium | reverse complement strand
TGCGAGTCCATTCAACCCAACGGCGATCACGGTGGCGGCCAATGGCGATATTATCTTGGCGGACGGCTACGCCAGCAACATCATCTTCAAGTTCGACAAAGCCGGGAAGTACCTGATGCACTTTGGTGCGAAGGGCAACGGGCCGCGACAGTTCAACACCGCGCACGGCATGACGCTCGATACCCGTTACGAGCCGAATCGCCTGCTGATCTGCGACCGGAACCACCAGCCTCGCGGCCGTCTGCTGCACTACAGCCTCGAGGGCGAATACATCAACGAAGTCATAGGCGGCCTCGGCATGCCGACTTCCGTTTCCGTGCAGGGCGACTATGTCTCGGTGCCCGATCTGCACGGCCGCGTGGTCATTCTCGACAAAACCAACACCATCATGGCCGTGCTCGGCCACAATCCGGATCGCAAACAGGGTCGCAACTATGGCGTCAAGCAGGCGGACTGGGTCGAGGGCGTCTTCAGCGGCACCCACGGCTCCGGCTGGGACGCCGATGGCAACCTCTACGTGCAGGACTGGAACGTGGATGGTCGCATCATAAAACTCGTCCGCGTGAAGGGTTGAGCGAAACCAAACCTGGCCAGACGCTACCGGTTCGGGATGGGCATGGGCTTGAACTCGAATGGCAGCGTCTCCGGCAGGACATTGATGCCGGTGGTAAACTTGAACGGCGCACCCACCCGGCCGGTCGCTTGGCCAAGCCGGCCACCGCGCTTGGTTGACGTGCCTCGCCTGATCGGCTCGGCGTAGGTCAACTCCACCATAAACGCCGTCCAGCCCTTCTCCGGCACAGGCACTCGGCCGACGTACTCGCCACGGCTCACCGGACGCAACTTGCTGCTCTTCCACGTTTTGCCAGTAGTGCCGATGCGGAAGTCGCGCGTCTCGGTGTTGGTGCATTGCCAGAGCAGCACTTCCTTTGGGCGAGTCTTGGTGGTCACCTTGATTGAGCCGTCTTCCTGCACGTCCCAATCGTACTCGGGCAGCTTGGTTTTGTTCAAAATCGCGTTGTAATAGGCGGCTAGACTGTAAATGGCATCCGAGCCGTCTAGCGAGTGGCCGGCGTTGGGGACGTAGCGGAGATGCTTTTGGCCGAGCAGATTTTTGTAATAAAACTTCCACGAATCCGGCAGAAAAAATTGATCGCCGGAAGCGTTGATCAAATACTTGGGCATCGTGTAGCGCTCGAGATATTCGTACGGCTCGATGATCTCGAGCAGGCGCTTGTACTCCGGCGTGTCCTGCCAGGCCATGACGCCCATCTCCACGTAATCCTTCACCGCTGGTGCATAAAAACCGTAGGCGCGGTAGTGGTGCTTGAACGACGGGATGACATTGAGCATGTCGATGACGATCGGCACGATGGCGACGATGCGCTTGTCCACCGCCGCGACGCTCCAAGTCGTCCAGCCGCGTTTCGAGCCGCCAGCGGCGACGAACTTGTCCACAACCACTTCGCCGCCTTCCGGCTTGGCGAGAAAGTCGGTAACGGTGTCCATCGCGCGAACTACCGCCTTGGTCATCGGCAGGCGGGCGGGCCAGCGGTCGTCGCCAGTGCGCAGATATTTGTCCCACGTGTAGGCGATGAGCGCGTCCTCGGTGCGGGTGCGTTCCTCGCCGACAAATTGCAACGGCTCGTTGGGCACCATCTTGAGCACCGTGACGACTGATCCAGTCTTGGCGGCAATCTTCGCCATGGTGCCGTCGCCCTTTGTGGGCGGGTCGCCCCCGTTGCTGCCGCCGACGATGAGCATCAGGCCGATGCTGTGCTTCAGCCGGTGCGGCTTGGCGACGATCATCCAATGCTTCCACAGTGTGCGGTTGACGTCCTTCTCGGTCAGGAATTTTTGCGATGTCATGCCGAGGATGTACGTGGTGCAGCCATCCCCCTCGTGCTGCGAAATCAACTTGTATTCGTAAGCCGGATCCGGCTTGGCCACGTAGCGGTCGAGCGCCGTCTCCTTGGCCGTTGCGCTTGGCCAAGCGGCCCCCATTATCGCCAACGCAGCAATAGCGCGGCACATCATCGTCGTTTGTCTCTGTGTCATCATGTCAAATAAAATCATAACCGCCACACCGTACACCCGTCCGTCCGGCAAGGTTACACCGTCCCTGCAGTCTGGTGATTTAACGGCAACCCGCGCGGCCGCGTGGCGGTTGCGCTCTCTCCCTCTCCCCGGCCCTCTCCCGCTGGGAGAGGGAGCCTGGTCAAGCGCGGCCACACTTGATTCCTTCTCCGAGAAGGTGGCCGCAGGCCGGATGAGGGTGATCGTCCGAATGGTTTATTGCATCACTCCCCATTTGTTCGGCGGTTCACAAAATTGTTCAGCCTTTCAACAGCTTAGCCAAGGTTTCGCCGACGACTTGCGGGTTGGCCTTGCCCCGGCTGGCTTTCATCACTTGGCCCTTGAGAAAGTTGATCGCGTTTTCTTTGCCATTGCGGAAGTCATCCGCCGGGCCGGGGTTGGCGTCGATCGCCTCTTGGCACCACTTGTCGAGTTCGCCGCTGTCGCTGACCTGCGCCAGCCCCTTGGCCTCGACGATTTCCGCCGGCGAGCCGCCGTTCTCGAACAACTCCGCGAACACTTTCTGCCCGCCTTTGCTGCTGATGGTGCCGGCGTCGATGATCCCGACCAACTCGCGAATCGCCGCCGGTTCAAACTTCAAATCGTCAACCGTTTTGCCAGTCTCGACGAGGCGCGCCTGCAAATTATTGATCACCCAGTTGGCGATGGCCTTGGCGTTCTTCGCCCCCTCGACGGCCTGCTCGAAAAAACCGCCGAGCGGCACGTTGCCGACAAACACATCGGCGTCCTGCGCCGGAATGCCGTAGTCGCTGACGAAGCGCTGTTTTCGGGCGAGCGGCAACTCGACGACGTGCGAGCGCACCTCCGCCAGCCAAGCCTCGTCCGGCTTGAGCGGCATGATGTCCGGCTCGGGGAAATAGCGATAATCGTGCGCGTGCTCCTTCGTGCGCATGCTCTCGGTGATGCCGGCGACATCGTCCCAACGGCGCGTTTCCTGCACAAGCGTCCCGCCGCTCTCGAGCGTCTCGATCTGCCGGGGCACCTCGTAATTGATCGCGCGCCGCACACCGCTGAAGGTGTTCATGTTTTTGATCTCCACCTTCACGCCGAGTTGCTCCCCTCCCTTCGGCCTCACGCTGATGTTCACGTCGCAGCGCACCATGCCCTTCTCCATGTCGCAGTCGCTGATGCCGCCGTAAATCAAAATATCTTTCAGCGCGTTCAGGTATTCGTAAGCCATGTCGGCGCTTCGCAAATCCGGCTCGGAAACGATCTCGAGCAGCGGCACGCCGGCGCGATTAAAGTCCACGCCACTGTGCTGGGCGAAGTGATTGTTTTTGCCGACGTCCTCCTCGATGTGGGCGCGGGTGATTTGCACGCGCTCGATGCCTTCACCAAACTCAAAGTCCACATGCCCCGTTGTCGTTGACGGAAAATCGAACTGCGTGATTTGGTAATCCTTGCTGACGTCGGGGTAAAAATAATTTTTGCGGTCGAACTTCGCGAAGCCCGGCACCTCGCAGTTGAGCAGATAACCGGCGAGCGTTGTGAGTTGCATTGCGCGTTCGTTGGGCACCGGCAATACACCGGGCATGCCGAGGCAGACCGGGCAGACATTCGTGTTCGGTTCCGCGCCAAACTGGTTGGCGCAACCGCAGAACATCTTCGACTTCGTCTTGAGTTGGCAGTGGGTTTCCAGCCCGATGACCGTCTCGTACTCCATCAGAGCGAGGCCCTTTCCGTGTGCCACGGCGTGGCTTGTTCGTAGGCGTTGGCGATCTGCAGCAACTGACTCTCGCCGAACGGTTTACCGAGAAACTGAAGCCCGACCGGCAGCTTGGGTTCGCTCGTAAATCCGCACGGCAAACTGATGCCACACGTGCCGGCGAGGTTGCAGGAGATCGTGAAAATATCGGACAAATACATTTGCAGCGGGTCGTCCATTTTCTCGCCGGCCTTAAACGCCGGCGACGGCACGGTCGGCGTGATCAGCGCATTGACCGTCTCGAACGCCTGCTCGAAGTCGCGCTTGATGAGCGTCCGCGCTTTTTGCGCGCGCAAATAATAGGCGTCGTAATAGCCGCTGCTCAGCACGTACGTGCCGAGGATGATCCGCCGCTTGACCTCCTCGCCAAAGCCCTGTCCGCGCGTGTTGCAGTAGAGCGAAAACGGATCGTCGCCATCGACGCGATCACCGTAGCGGATGCCGTCGAACCGCGCGAGGTTCGCGCTGGCCTCGGCGGTGGCCACGATGTAGTAGGTCGCGACGCCGTACTCGGTGTGCGGCATGCTGACTTCGTGAATTTCCGCGCCGAGCGCCTCGCACTGTTTCACTGCCGCGTCGAACGCCGCGCGCACCTCGGGGTCGATGCCGTCGATGAGATATTCCCTCGGCACGCCAAGTTTGATTCCCTTGAGGTCGCCGCCGAGTCCGGCAGCGTAATCCGGCACGTCCGTCGGCACGCTGGTTGAGTCGTGTGGGTCGTGGCCGGACATCGCGCCGAGCAGCGTCGCCGAGTCGCGCACGTCTTTCGTCAACGGGCCGACTTGGTCAAGCGACGAGGCAAACGCCACCACGCCGTAACGCGACACGCGCCCGTACGTCGGCTTGAGGCCGACGCAGCCGCACAGCGCCGCCGGTTGGCGGATCGAGCCGCCGGTGTCGGTGCCGATACTGGCGAAACATTCCTGCGCCACGACCGATGCCGCGCAGCCGCCGCTCGAACCGCCCGGCACCCGCTCCAAATCCCACGGATTGTTGCTGCGCCCAAACGCCGAGTTCTCCGTCGAGCTGCCCATGGCGAATTCGTCCATGTTCAATCGGCCGAACAACACCGCACCGGCGTCGCGGAGTTTGCGGACGACCGTGCCGTCGTACGGCGAGCGGAAGTCGCCGAGAATTTTCGACGAGCAGTTGGCCGGTTGGCCCTTGGCGCAAAACAAGTCTTTCAGCGAAATCGGCACGCCGAGCAGCGTTTGAGCGGCGTGAGTGTTGCCCTTGGCCAAGGCGGCGTCGGCGGCGTCCGCTTGGCCAAGCGCGTCATCGCGGTCGATGCTCATGAAGGCGTTCACCTGGCCATCGACGGCGTCGATGCGGTCGAGGCAGGCCTGCATCGCTTCGCGGGAGGAAACCTCCTTCGCAGCGAGCTTGGCCGTGAGGCCGGAGAGGGTGAGTTCGTGCAGCATCACTCGACGATCTTGGGCACGACGAACAGGCCGTTGGCCTGCTTGGGCGCGTTGGCCAAGGCGGCTTCCTGCGGGATGGAGGGTCGCACTTCGTCGGCGCGCAGGACGTTGGCCAGCGGCACGGCGTGGGCCATCGGTTCGACGCCGGCGACGTCGAGTTCCTCGAGTTTTTTTACGTAGCTGAGGATGTCGCCGAGTTGGGAGCCAAGCTTGGCTTCCTCGTCGGGGGTCAGGGCGATTCGCGCAAGGTTGGCGACGTATTTAATGTCAAAATCGTTGTCGGCCATGGGATGGTCGGAGTTATTCCTCCTCAAAGTTGCGGTTGACGAGTTGCTCCAGATCGTTGACAGCCTCGGCGGCGTCGCTGCCCTCGGCGGTGACGGTGAGCTTAGTGCCGTGGGCGGCGGCCAACATCATCAGGCCCATGATGCTCTTGCCGTTGACCTCTTCGCCCTCTTTCTCGACGAGAATATCACTCTGGAACCGGGTCGCCATCTTGACAAACATTGACGCCGGGCGTGCGTGGAGGCCAAGTTGGTTTTGCACAACCATCTCCCTGCTGACTGTTGAATCGTTCTTTTTTCTGGTGCTCATCCGGTAAAAAAGCGGCGCATTCTGGCTTGGTGAGGCTGGTTTGGCCAACTTTTTTGCGATTTGACGGCAGAATGCGGTTTTCTGAATTGACGCTGGCCAGTTCTCAGGCAGCATTGACGCCCGTGCGAGGAGGCGCGTTTGCTCTGAATAAAAATAAGGTTTTTGCACACCCAATCCCAATTATGCTTCGTTCACTTAATTACGCAATGATGCTTGCCGTGACGGCGGCAATTTTGCTCTGCCCCGGTTCGGTGCTTTCTCAAGATGCCGAAAAGGCTCCTGCCAAAACGGTGGACATCGACTTGGCCAGTTCCCTCGAAAAACAGGCCGGGATGTACGGCAGCGAAATGATCGCCGAGAAAATGCCGGTGGCCGGGGTGCATGCCTCGACCATCGCAGAAATCGAGGGTGGCATTATCACCGCTTGGTTTGGGGGCGCCGACGAGGGTGCGTACGACGTGGTCATTTGGTTGTCGCGCAACGAAGGTAACGGATGGTCCGATCCCAAGCCGGTCGCCGATGGTGTCGAAGCAGCCAAACGCATCCAGTATCCCTGCTGGAATCCGGTGCTGTTCAGGCAGTCCAACGGCACGCTGCTGTTATTCTACAAGGTCGGCCCCAATCCGAGGCAATGGTGGGGCATGATGCGAAAATCAAAGGACGACGGGTTGACCTGGGAGAAACCAATCCGCCTGCCGGAGGGGTACCTCGGCCCGGTGAAGAACAAGCCCATCGAGTTGGCCAACGGCACCCTGCTCTGCGGCTCGAGCCTTGAGGACGCCGGCTGGCGTGTGCAGATGGAGCGCTACATACAGAACCGTTACTGGAGCAAAACCAAGCCGCTGAACTCCCCGCTCGATTACGCCGCCATCCAACCCACCCTGCTCGCCTACCCGAACGGGTCGATTCAGGCGCTTTGCCGAACCAAGTCCGGCCGGCTCACCGAATGTTGGTCGTACGACGGCGGCAAAAAATGGACCCGCATGAAACGCACCCAGCTCCCCAACCCCAACGCCGGGGCGGACGGCACCGTGCTGGCCGACGGCCGCGCACTGCTCGTTTACAACCACACCCGGCGCGGTCGTTCGCCGTTAAACGTTTCCGTCTCGGAAGATGGCAAGACTTGGGAAGCCGCCCTCGTGCTGGAAAACCAACCGGGCGAATACTCCTACCCAGCCGTCATCCAGACGAGCGACGGCAACGTGCACGTGACCTACACGCACAACCGCACCAACATCAAGCACGTCGTCATCGACCCGGCCAAGCTGGTCACCCAGCCGATCGTCGAGGGTCAGTGGCCGCAGTAGGCACGCGCTTGGCCAAGCGCACATCCGCGCTCACGGGCTCATGCCAAACGAAGCCACCAGCCCGACCCCCGAGCAGCTTTGGGAAAAGGCGGCGGCGTATCTCGAGTGCAACGAGACCGACGGGGCACAAAAATGCCTGCTTCACTGGGCGCTGCTACTCGATACTGAAACAAAAAAAGAGTGGCTCGACCGCTTGCCGCAGGAGTTATTTAACGCCGTCTCTAGCATTGTCCAGACTGCCGAAACCATCTCTGCAAATGCCAACGATACGGCCCTGGCCTGGGTCTCAATTGGCCAAGTCTGGCTCGACCGCGATCAACCGGAATGGGCGCGCTCCTGTTTCGAGAAGGCAACAAGCACCGGGCCGGATGTCGCCATGGCCCACCACCAACTCGGTCTTTTCCGCCATCAAAATGGTGATATTGGCCAAGCGCTGGAATCACTTCGGCAAGCGTCACAATTGGATCCGGGCAACGCCGGCATTTGGCACAACATTGGCCAATGCCATCAAAAAACTGCAGATGGCGAACGTGCCATTGAGGCATACGAAACAGCGTTGGCCATCGAGCCAACCCACCCGCTCGCTGGAGTCGAACTCGCTGCCATCCTCCTTAAAAAACTCGACCTCGACGAGGCGATCTCCCGCCTGTCCGCCGTGATCAAGCAGCACCCGGACAACGCCGCCGCCCGGCACAATCGTTCGCAGATTCTGCTGCTGCAGGGTGAGTTCGAACAGGGTTGGATCGATTTTGGCTACCGCTTTCTCGCCGGCACACGCGAACATTATCCCGTTGACACACACTGGAATGGCGAACCGATCGACGACAAACATTTGCTCGTCCACTTCGAGCAGGGCCTCGGCGACACGATCATGTTCAGCCGGTTCCTGCCGCAGGTGAAGGCTCTTTGCGGGCGACTCACCTTTGAGTGCCAACTGACGTTGGTGGAGCAGTTGCGGCACTCCTTCCCCGGCATCGACATCGTCGCCGAGGGCGAAGCGCCGACGGACTTCGATGTTCACCTGCCGTTGTTCACGCTCGGCGAACGGCTTGGCCTCGACGAAACCAATCTGCTCGGCGATCGCGCTTATCTGACACCACCCGCCAGCACCGCCCTGCCCGACTCCGGAAAACTCCGTGTCGGCTTGGCCTGGGCCGGAAATCCCCACCACAAAAACGACGCCAAACGCTCCATCGCTTGGGAGCAGTTCGGAACTCTCACCAAGTTGGGGGACATCGATTTCTACAACCTGCAAGTCGGGCCTCGCGCCGCCGACTGCGCGGATTCCAAAGTCGTTTCACTTGAGGGGCAACTGAACGACGTCGACGCGACAGCCGCTGTCATCGAGCAACTCGACCTCGTCATCACGGTGGACACCGCCGTGGCGCACTTGGCCGGCGCGCTGGGCAAGCCAACGTGGGTGCTCCTCCCGGCCGTGCCCGATTGGCGTTGGCAACTCCACAGAACCGATAGCCCGTGGTATCCGCAAGTGAAACTTTACCGGCAGGACATCGACGAGGAGAGTTGGCCGAAGACGCTCGATCGCGTGAAGCAGGCCTTGGCCAAGCGCTTGGCTTGACTGCCGTTTAGTTCAAATGCGGCGGCACATCCATCCGGAACTCCGGGATGCGGGTGATCACCGAGCGGCCGTTTTCGTCCATGCCAATATAGCTGCCGGTCGCCACCGCCCAGTCGCCGCTGAACAGGTGAAAGCTGTGGTAGTCGAACGATTCACCCGGCTCCAACTCGGGAAACAGCCCCACGACACCGTCGCCCTCGACGACTGTTTTGTTGCCGTCCGCCTCGTTGACCACCCACTTGCGACCCTTGATGGTGACGGTGATGTCAGAGTCGTTGCGGATGGTGATGAAGTAGGCAAAGCAGTGCGGCCGATCCTCCGGTGTCGCCATGTCCGACTGGTAAACCACTCGATCCACAGTGACGCTCAGCCCTTCCAATTCAATCATCTCCATCGTATTGAATTCCGTGAGTTTAATACGGTGCAGCACCAGCCACCCTTAGTTTCAGCTCAATCTCGTCGGATACCTTTTCCTCGTTGTTGCCAGCGTTAATACCATAGTCCGACCGTTTGATGGTAAAGTCACAGCGCAACACAAGCAAATCCCCCGGCACGCGGTTACGTTTGATCAACATCCCCTTGAGGTAAGTCAATCGGACCGGCACACTCACTTTTTTGGTGACGCCTTTGACGGTCAGTTTGCCGGCGATTGTCGCGATTATGGTGGTCCCACTGGTTTTGACATTGGTCATTTTCACAGCAACAAACTCGATTGTCGGGAACTTGGACACGTGCATCCATCCCTCATCCAGCATGTGTTTTTTCATCAGCG
>CAUZVJ010000081.1:0-9505 GCA_963583225.1 Verrucomicrobiia bacterium | reverse complement strand
CCGTGTCGATCGCGCTTGGCTTCACGTAGTCGAACCGGATCGTCTCATCCTCCGGCCCCTCCCGAAAATCCCAAACCTGATCCTCCCCGGCCTCACCGATGTAGTCGAACACATCAACCTCCTCCCGTGCGGCTTCTGAAAAATGCCCGACAAAGTTGGAATACATTTTGTAATACTGCCCCTCCTTGCCGAACATGTCCTTAGCCGTGATGGTGACCTGGCCCAGCGACTCGCTTGCCGTCATCAACATCCCAAGTGCGACCGCGCATGCAGTGAGCCAACGCTTGGCCAAGCGCTTGGTTACGGTTTCAGTTAAAATGGGTTTGATCATCTCGATCATCATTCAGCATCAGGCATGCCACGGTTCTCCGGCTTTGATTGGCACCTTGTCCACTCAATCGGAATGAGCCATCCAACCGGCTTGCGCGACAACCACGCAAGCCGCGTGGCGAACACTCTGGAGAACTAACACCCGGCAATTGAGCCGTCAACCTTTCCCGTTTCGAGTTGCACCCCGGTAGCATCCCACTACAATCCCGCCCCAGCGGCCACCCGCAAACCCGGAATGAAAACCCACCTCGATTTTGAGCAACCCATTGTTGACCTCCAAGCCAAGTTGGATGCGCTGACGACGAGTTCGCTGCCCAGCGGCATTGAGGTGGATTTTCAAGGCGAGGCTGAGCAGATTCGCGCCAAAATCGAGGAAACGCGCAAGAGCATTTACTCGAATCTCTCACCTTGGCAACGCGTGCAACTCGCCCGTCACCCCCGCCGCCCCTACACCCTCGACTACCTCCAAACCGCCTTCGACGATTTCTCCGAACTGCACGGCGACCGCCTCTTCTCCGACGACAAAGCGATGGTCTGCGGCTTCGCAAAACTCGGCGACGATCGCGTCATGGTCATGGGCACGCAAAAGGGGCGTGACACGAAGGAGAACGTCCTGCGCAATTTCGGCTGCGCCCACCCCGAAGGCTACCGCAAAGCGCTGCGCCTGATGAAGCTTGCCAGCAAGTTCAACCTGCCGGTGATCACGATCATCGACACCGCCGGCGCCTTCCCCGGCATCGGCGCCGAAGAGCGGAACATCGCCAAAGCCATCGCCGTCAACCTCCGCGAAATGATGACGCTCAAGGTGCCGGTCATCGCCGTGGTCATCGGCGAGGGCGGCTCCGGCGGCGCGCTTGGCATCGGCGTGGCCGACCGCGTTCTCATTCTCGAAAACGCGTACTACTCCGTCATCAGCCCGGAAGGTTGCGCCTCGATTCTATGGAAAGATCGTGCCGCCGCCCCCGACGCGGCCGAGGCACTCAAAATCACTTCCGATCATTTGAAAAAATTCGGCCTTGTGGATGAGATCATCCCCGAACCGCTTGGCGGCGCACACAACGACCCCGAAGCCACCGCCGCCACGCTGAAGAAACATCTCCTCAAACACCTCAAGGCACTCAAGCTCATGCCGGTAAAAAAACGACTCGACGCCCGGTACAAAAAATTCCGCGCCCACGGTGAGTTTGAGGAAGAGCCCTTGGCCAAGCCGGCCAACTAATCACCGTTCCCCGCCAACGGCAGGGTCAAGTTTTTCTGCCGCCCAAACCCTTTGATTTCGAGTCGGTCCGCGTGGACGTTCACGATGGCGTAAGCCGTCTCTTCCGTGTCAACCATTCCCGAGAACGTCACAAAATGGCGCTTGGCCAAGCGGCCGTAATTGCCGGCGTGATTGTGGCCGTTCATGTACGCGACGACGGTTTCGCTTTCCCGAACAAGAGCCACCACCTCGGCGGCGTTCCACAGGTTGTGTACGTTATCCGGGTACACTGGGAAGTGGCAGAACAGAACCACTCGCTCCCCTGCCCGCTTGGCCTCGCCCAACGCCTTCTTCAGCCAGTCGAGCTGCGCTTGGCCAACGGCTCCGTTCCAAGTCGGTGTGCCGCTTGGCAGTTTTTTGTGAGCCGTCTCGGCGGCCTTGTGGCGTGGGTCACTCGCCGGATAGGCGTGCAGACTGACGTCGTTGCCGTCCAGCGCAATGAAGCGATATCCGTGATAACGAAACTGGTAATACCGTGACTTGAGGCCAAGCGCGGCGGGCACCTTGGCTTTATGTTCGTCGGCAACGCTGAAGTCGTGATTGCCGAGGACGTGATAATGGTCGGCCGTGAGCTTGTCGTAGATCGGTGCCACGTCGGCGAAGCTCTTGAAGTCGCGGTCGATGAAGTCGCCGAGATGCACTACAAACTGCAGGTCAAGCCGGTTCAGGTGCTCGACACACGCCGTCAGTTTTTTAGGCGACAACTGGTACTGCCGCGTCTCCGCCTTGGGCACTTTGACATTGCAGTACTGGCAGTCGGCGATGACGCCGAAGGAAAAAACCGGCTCGCCGCTTGGCTCCGCAAACAGCAACCCCTGCCCGCAAAGCCAAGCGCCAAGGCAAAAAAACAATCGTGCGCTCACGAGAGTTCCCATCCTTTCCGGTAGTCTCGGCGAACGTAGCGGTTGGCCTTTTCGCTGTTGGTTGAACGCAGCGCCTCGGCGTCCCACTGCACCGGTTCGCCGGCGCGGATGGCCAAGTTGCCGAGCAGCACCATCTCAGTGAACGGCCCGGCAATCTCGAAACGGCTCAACGGTTTATGTCCATTGCCGGTGGCGGCGTTCACCCACTCGACGTAGTTGCCCTTGGTTCGCGGCAGCGTCTTCGGCGTTTTGGCCTCGATCTGTTTCACCTCGTCCGCGTCGCGCCCGGTGACCTTCCACGGAGTCGCTCCACTGCGGCCGAAGAACATCCGCCCCTTGTCGCCGATCAGCATGGACCCAAAACCTTTTCTGCCTTTGGCCACCATTTGTACGCCGCCGGTGGTCTCGAGTGACGGCGCGTTTTGGACGCCGTTTTTTTGGCCGTCGTACCAGACAAGCTTCACCGGCGGGCGGCTGCCGCGGTAGCCGAATTGGTAGTCGATGACCGACCAGTTCGGGGCACTCTCGCCGGTGTTGCCTCCGTGTCGCGCCCGCACGCTCGTCGGCGAACCCAGTTCGAGACTCCACCATGCCATGTCCATGATGTGACAGGCCATGTCGCCGAGAGCCCCGGTGCCAAAGTCCCACCAACCGCGCCACGCAAATGGCAGATAACCGTTGCCGTATTCGCGGTACGGCGCCGGGCCAAGCCACAGATCCCAGTCCACGCCCTTGGGCACGTCGGCCTTGGCCGGGCGCTCCTTCATGCCTTGCGGCCAAATCGGACGGTTTGTCCAAATGTGCGCCTCGGTCACGTTGCCGATGATCCCGGCCTGAACCAACTCGACCGCGCGTCGGATCGACTCGCCGGCGTGCGCCTGGTTTCCCATTTGCGTGGCGACATTTGTGCGCTTGGCCAAGCGGGTCAAGTGGCGCGCCTCGTACACGTCGTGCGTCAACGGCTTTTGAGTGTAGCAATGCTTGCCCATGCTCATGGCCAGCGAGGTGGCCACGGCGTGAGTGTGGTCCGCCGTCGATATCGTGCAGGCGTCGATGCTGCCGCCCATCTTGTCGAGCATCACGCGAAAATCGGCGAAACGCTTGGCCTTGGGATGCGCCTTGTACGAGGCCCCGGCTTGGCGCTCGTCCACATCGCAAAGCGCGACAATGTCGCACCCGGCCTTGGCCGCACCGACGATGTCCGACCGCCCCTTGCCACCCGCGCCGATCCCGGCGACGGCCAAGCGACTGTTCGCGCCAAAGACACGGCTCGGCACGACTTGGAAACCGAAAGTGGCCACCGTACTCACGCCGATAAATCGGCGGCGCGTCATCTCTGTTTTATTCTGTTGGTTTGTCATATCAAAAATTTTCAATGCAATGCGGCTCGTATTTCCAGGCCGTCGACGATGCGACCCTCGGCCTCATTCAATTCCGTCAATCGAGCGTACACGCGATTCTTTTCAAAATACTCCAACGCCATCCCAACAAAAATATGCCCGTGCTTGGCCTCGGAAACCCAAAGGTCGTGGTAGAACTGCTGCAACTCCTTGTCGTCGCTGAGCGCCCCGGACACAAGACGAAATCGCTCTGCACCACGACACTCAATAATAGACGCCAAGAGCAAGCGGTCGAGAAACCGCCGCACTCGGTCGCTGTGCAGCAATTTCATTAGCGCCGTGATGTACGGATCTTTCGGAATCTCTTTGACCAGCGAAATGCCGCGCTGCCGCATTACTTCGTAAACTTGTTGAAAATGTTCCAACTCCTCCACGCCGGTCGCGATCAACTCCGGAATGATCTCGAGTCGCTCCGGGTACTTGGCCACAAGGCTCATCGCCAGCGCCGAAGCCTTGCGCTCGCAGTCAGCGTGATCCTGCAAAAACGACGGCAAGTCCGCCATCACGGCGGCAACCCACTCCGGCTTGGTGGCCACGGTCAATTCGAGGGAAAGCTTCATCGGCGCCGGCACACTACCAACTTGGCCGAGCGCTTGGCAACTTGACGATTTCAAACTCCCCTTGGCCAGGTGCTTGGTTTAGCCTGCGGCGCGTCCGCTTGGGACAAACTGCATGAGTGACAAAATCAAACTGGCCGTGCTCGGCTCCGGCAACGGGTCGAACTTGGTCTCGCTGGCCAAGGCCTGCACCGACGGATCGCTGCCGGCAGAGATTGTGCTGGTGGCCAGCGACGTCGCCGGGGCGGGGATTTTGGAGCGCGCGGCCGACTTTGGGCTGCCGGCCAAGTTCATCGACCCGGGCAAATTCCGCACGAAACTGGACGAAACCGCCGAGGCCGCTTACGTCGCCGCGCTCAATGATTCCGGCGCAGAATGGGTGGCGTTGGCCGGGTTTATGCGAATTTTGAAGGGCAATTTTCTGCGTGCATTCGAGAAAAAGGTCGTTAATATTCACCCCTCTTTGCTGCCCGCATTTCCGGGGCTGGAGGCTTGGAAGCAGGCGCACGATTACGGGGTGAAAGCCACCGGTTGCACGGTTCACATGGTGGATCACGGCATCGACACCGGCTCAATCTTGGCGCAGGGCGTGGTGCCCGTGCTCGCGGATGACACGCCCGCGACGCTCCACCAACGCATCCAGCAAGAGGAACACACGCTTTATCCGCGAACACTTGCCCGTTTGTTCAACGGCGAGATTCGTGTTTAACAAACTCCGCATGGAGTATGAAAATGAACATAAAACTGCCGCGCAGGACTTGGCGATTCAACCCGGCCACCCGGGTGAAACAATCGGCCAAACGCTACGCCCGTGCCCGGGCCAGGCAGGCAGCGCGGCAGCAAATCCATGAGTAAAAAGAAAGTCATCCGATTTGGGTTGCCCAAGGGTAGCCTCGAAAAACCAACCATCGAGAAAATGGCCAAGGCCGGGTACAACATCCGCGTCAGCAGCCGTTCACTGGTGCCGTACATCGACGATCCGGAGATCGAGATTCGCCTCATCCGCGCACAGGAAATCAGCCGCTACGTCGAGTTGGGCTACCTCGACTGCGGCATTACCGGCCTGGATTGGATCATGGAGAACGGCTCCAAAGTTCACGAGGTGACCGAGCTGCTTTTCAGCCGCGCCACCCGCCGCCCCGCCCGCTGGGTGCTCTGCGTGCCGGAGGAGTCGCCCATCAAAAGCGTCAAGGGGTTGAACGGCAAGCGCATCGCCACCGAGGTCGTCAACATCACCAAAAAGTACCTGCGCAAAAACGGCGTCAAGGCGAGCGTTGAGTTTTCGTGGGGTGCCACGGAGGTGAAAGCCCGCGAATTGGTCGATGCCATCGTCGAGGTCACCGAGACCGGATCGAGTCTGGTGGCGAACAAATTGCGCATCATCGACGAGCTGCTTTCCTCGACGCCGCGCCTGATTTCCAACAGGGAAACTTGGAAGGACAAGTGGAAGCGCAACAAGATCGAGACCATTGCTTTGCTCCTGCGGGGCGCGCTCGACGCCGAAACCAAGGTCGGCATGAAATTCAACATCGAGGAAAAAAACCTGTCAAAAGTGTTGAAAAAGCTGCCCGCCTTGCGTAATCCAACCGTCTCCGGCTTGAGCGGCAGCGGCTGGGTGGCGGTCGAGACCGTCATCGAGGAGGTTGTCGCCCGGGAAATCATACCGGCGCTCAAGACCGCCGGGGCAGAGGGCATCATTGAGTATCCGCTCAACAAGGTTGTCCATTAATTTATTTAACTGAGAAAGAAACCACGGAAACAAGACATACATGGGTTCACTGAAGAAACGCCGGAAAGCGAAGATCAACAAGCACAAGCGCAAGAAAAAATCCCGCGCCAATCGCCACAAGAAGCGCACCTGGCAGAAGTAGCCGGCCAGGCTGGCGCTGCCGCTGTTCCAGGTGAACCCCCGACCATGAGACGCGGTTCACAAATGAGACTGTTACTCGGGCTGACCCTGCTGTGGCTCAGCCCCGGATGCTCCACTTCACCGCTGGCCAAGCCGCGCCCCGGCGTCCCCTCCGGCATCCACGGCCTCAACCTCGAGGAGCTCACCGAACCCGACACCCCGGGTTTCCGGAACCGTGTCGAGGGGCTCAGCCATTACCTGACAAGCCGTAGCCTCGAGTTTCGCGGCAAACCGACCGACTCCCTAAAGCACCTCGAGGCCGCCGCCAAGGCGGATCCCTCGCAGGAAACCGTGGTCGTCCAGGCCGCGCGGCGTTTCCTTCAAAAGAAAAAAACCGACAAGGCCATCGAGATTCTCCGGCTTGGCCAGGCGGCCAACCCGGAATCGGTGACGACGCACGAGTGGCTCGGCCTCGCCTACCAGCAGGCCAGCCAACCGGACGAGGCCGTCGCCGCCTTCGAGACCGCCTTGGCCAAGCCGAACCCCACGCTCATTTCGATTCGCGGCCTGGCCAAGCTCCACGCCGCGGCCAAGCGCTTCGACGATGTCTTCAAGGTGCTCGACACCGCGCTCACCAAGGAGGGATTCGAGCCGGAATTCTGGCTGGGCATCGCCGACCTGTACCGCGACACCGGCCTGGGCGCCCGGGCCAAGATGGACAGGATCAAGGCCGGCATCATCACCAGCCTCGACAAGGCCAGCGCGCTCAAGCCGGAGAATCCGCTGACCCTTCACCGCCTGGCCGACTACTACAAGGTCTGGGGTGAAAACGACAAAGCCATTGCGCTGTTCATCCAGTTGATCGAGCTCAACCCCGGCCTGCTCAATGTCCGTGAGCAGTTGGCCGATCTCTACCTGCGGGCGGACAAGACCCAGGATGCCGCCAAGCAACTCGAGGCCATCCTGCGCGAGCGCCCCACCAACGTGCGCGCGTTGTTCGTGCTCGGCGGCATCAAGCGCGACCTCGACAAGCTCGACGAGGCGGCCGCCCACTTTGAGACCGTTCTCAAGATCAACCCCAAGTTCGAGCCGGCCTACTACGAGCTCGCCGGCGTGCGGCTCTTCCAAAACAAACCCGACATCACCCTCGCCACGCTCGAGAAGGCCGGCGAGCAGTTCAAGCCCAGGTTCATCACCAAGTTTTACGCCGGCCTCGCCCACAGTTCTCTTCACCAATATCCCAAGGCCATCGAAAGCCTGCTCGAGGCCGAGGAACTGGCGCAGGCAGCCGAGAAAAACCGGCTCACGCACTTCTTCTATTTCCAGCTTGGTGCCGCCTACGAGCGCAACCGGCAATACGACACGGCCAACACCGTCTTCAACAAAGCCATCGAGATGTCGCCCGACTACCACAATGCCATGAACTATCTCGGCTACATGTGGGCGGACATCAACCGGAACCTTGACGAGGCCGCCAAGCACATTATCAGGGCCAACGAACTCGCCCCCGACAACGCCTCGTACGTCGACAGCCTCGGCTGGCTCTACTACCGGCAGGGCAAACACAGGGAGGCGCTCGCCGAGTTGCAGCGCGCCGCCGAGTTGATGAAGGACGAGCCGGACTCCACCATTCACGAGCACATCGGCGACACGCACCAACAGCTTGGCCAAGCGGACGAGGCCAGGGCGGAATGGGAAACGTCGCTTGGCCTCCTCCGCGAGCAGGAGAAAAAAATGACCGTCCCGGACGCCTACCTGCTGGAGCAGTTCGGCAATGTGCTCGACAAGCTTGGCCAAGCGGACGAGGCCAAGGCGGCTTGGCAGCGTTCCTACGACATCACCCCCACCCAGTCGCTCCACAAAAAACTCCACCCCGCGCAAAAGGAAGAGTGATGGCTCAGCAGTTCAAGAAACATTACACGCTCGCCGAGGCCCGAGCCATGATGCCCAAGATCAGGGAGTGGCTGGACTCGATGGTACAACTTCGTCGCGAGTACGCCGAAATCAGCAAGCGAGTCGACAGCATGATGAACGCCCAGTCCGACGTCGGCGGCGACTCGGTCAACCAGTCCATCAAGCTCCTGTCCGACATCCAATCCATCCTTGGTGAATTCAAGAAGCACGAAATTTTCATTAAGGACACCGAGCGCGGCTTGGTGGACATCCCCTCGCGAAGGGGCAGTCGCGAGGTGTTTTTGTGCTGGGAAACAAGTGAGGACGACATCGCCCATTGGCACGAACTCGACACCGGTTACGACCATCGCGAACTGCTTTAGCCCTCGAAAGAAAATGGATCAACCCCCAAAACTCCCCGTAAAAACCGAGAAACGGCGGAAACTGTTCCTGCACAAGCTGAGTGGCCTGTGGGTGTTCCTCGTGGACAACGCCTTCTTCGGTGCGAACGCCATCACGCTCTTTACGGGGACACCCCTCATTTGCGCCGCAGCATTCCTCACCGGCGGCGCGGGCGTTTTCTTGATCGAAACATTGGTAAACCGCGATTCCGCTCGCCGGGCATTCGACAAGGCACTGCTCGCCGGCGTGCTCGCCGGCATCCCCACCAGCCTTGCCGGGACGATCTACGGGGCCTGGGTTCTGCGCATGGCTGGGATGAGTAAAAAGGATATCCCAGTCGAGGAACCGCCGATCGACGTTCAGGCCTCCACGTCCCAGGACGAGAGCAGCGCATCCCACTGAGCGGCGTGCGCCTCGATCGTGCCGTCGGTCCAGACGACGTGATCCGAGCGCTTCATTTTTTCATCGACCGCCATCTGCGCCTCAAGCCGACTGCTGATTTGATCGTCGCTCCACCCGCGCTCACGCAGGCGCTCGCGCTGTAACTCCGGCGAACAAGCCACGCACACGATCCTGTCGAAGCTAGTTTCGGCCTGCGTCTCGAACAGCAGCGGAATCACCGCCACCGCCAGACGCTCGCCGGCTGCCGCCCAGCCATCAAGCCGGGCCTGCCACGCTTCACGAATGCGGGGATGCAAAATGCCCTCCAGTTTCTCGCGGGCAGCCGAGTCGCCGAAAACCAACTCGCCGACCTTGGCCCGGTCCAGCGAACCGTCCTCCCGCAACACGCCGCCGCCGAACGCCTCCACGATCTCCGCCAGGGCCGACTGGCCCGGGTCGACCAACTCGCGGGCCAACACGTCCGAGTCGGACACTTTCGCGCCGCGCTTGGCCAAGAGTTCCGCCGCGGTGGACTTGCCCATCCCGATTCCGCCCGTGAGCCCCAGTCGAAT
>CAUZVJ010000080.1:0-9592 GCA_963583225.1 Verrucomicrobiia bacterium | reverse complement strand
CCGCAGCCAGTGGAACGGCAAGGCGAAGAAGCTGCTGGTCGGCTTCCGCAAACGCAACTCGCACTGGGTCGTCGAGATCGATGAATGCAAAATCGCCGAGCCGGCGTTGAACGCGCAGATCCCCGAGATCCGCGACAACCCGCCGAACAAGGGCGGCGTGAAAGTGAACCTGCGCGTCGTGCCCGAAGACTGGGTGGTGCCGGATCATTCCTTTTTTCAAACGAACTATTTCATGCTACCGCGAATGATTGAGGCATTGCGGAAAATTTTTCAATCGAGCGGCTCTGAATACCTCATCGACGCTTACTGCGGCGTCGGGTTTTTGGGGATCGAGCTGGCCAGCTTGGCCAAGCGCTACGCCGGAGTGGAGTACGACCATCGCGCCATCCTCGCCGCCCGCGAAAACGCCACCAAGTTCGGCGGCGACAACGGCGAATTCATCGAGGGCCGCACCGAGCACCTGCTGCCGGAGCTTTTGGCCAAATTCGAGGTCGGCAAAACCACCGTCATACTCGATCCGCCCCGCAAAGGCTGTGCGCCGACGGCGATCGGCCAATTGCGCGAAATCAGGCCGGCGCAGATTATTTACGTCTCATGCCATCCAGCGACACTCGCACGGGATTTGAACGCTCTCTGCGCCGACGGGGTCTATCGGTTGGAGCAGGTTGTGCCGCTGGACATGTTTCCCCATACCCAGCACATCGAATGCGTGACTGACCTACGCCTGAACACCAGCACGTGAACCGGAATCGCAGAGAGCCGTCCCGCCAAAACCAGTCTTGCAATGGGTGGGCGGGTTGGTTTCAACTGTCGCCGCAACCGAGTCAATGACAGACACCAGCAACCCGTTGAAGTCATTCGCCGCCACCCGCCTCCCTTGGGCCGTCGCCCTGGGCGCGCTGGTGGTTTACCTCGCCTCGCTGCACTCGTGGATCAGTTTCGCGAGCCTGCCCGCCGTGTCGGACGTCGGGGGGTGGAACGACCTTTCGCAGTCCGTGGCACCGCTGCTTTATTTACTCACACTGCCGCTGAAAGTGCTGCCGGCCTCGATGGTGCCGATGGCGATGAACGTCCTCGCCGCCGTGTTCGGGGCATTGACGCTGGCGATGCTCGCGCGCTCCGTGGTGCTGCTCCCGCATGACCGCACTAAGGAACAGCGGCAGCGCGAACAGAGCGCCCACTCGCTGCTGAGCCTGCCGAGCAACTGGGTACCCGCGCTGTTTGCAGTGACGGTGTGCGGGCTGCAACTGAGTTTTTGGCAACACGCCACGGCCGGCACCGGCGAGATGCTCAATGTGTTGTTGTTCGCCTTCGTCATCCGCTGCCTGCTTGAGTACCGGATCGCCCACAAGACCCTATGGCTGAGCCGGGCCGTGCTCGTGTACGCGCTGGGCATCACGAACAACTGGGGCATGATCGGTTTCCTGCCGCTGTTCGGTGTTGCGCTGCTATGGACGGCCCGCATGCAGTTGTTTCAGAAGGGCCTGCCGCTGAAGCTGGCGCTGAACACCCTTGCCGGCTTGTCGCTGTACCTGCTGTTGCCGGTGGTCGCCGTGCTATCCGGCAGTGGAGAGAGTTTCGCCGACGTGTTAATGGCCAACCTTGGCCTGCAGAAATCATTCGTCGGCAGCCTGTTCAGCCAGCGACTGATGGTGTTGGTGATGGCGTCCACCGCGATCCTGCCGCTGCTGCTGGTGTGCATCCGTTGGCCGGCGAATTTCGGCGACACCAACGCCGCCGCCTCGGCAATCACCACCGCCCTCCTCCGGTTGGTGCATTTTCTGTTCCTGGCAGTTTGCATTTATGTGGCGTTTGACCACGTGGTCAGTCCGCGCAAACTGGTCAACCTGCCGCAAATCACCGGCATCGGCGCACCGTTCCTGACGTTTTACTATCTTGGCGCGCTGAGCATCGGTTATTTTTTGGGATACCTGCTGCTGCTGTCCGGGAAGGAAGAAGCCCGGAGATGGCAGAAACCGTCCGAGTTGGCCAAGGCTCTTAACCGTGGCCTGTACGTCGGGTTGCAACTCGCCGCAGTGGCTGTCATCGCAGTGCTGGCTTGGCGGAATGTGGGAACCATCCTTGCCAACAACCAAAACGACGTCACTGGCACCTACGCAAAATGGCTGGCTGACAGCCTTCCCGCCGATAAAGCCATCCTGTTCACGGACAACGACATGAGCCCGCAAAGCCAGCTTTTGCAGGCGGAGTTGGCGCGGTCAAAATCGGGCGGGCAGACCCTGTTGATCCAGACTCACCAATTGGCATCGCCCGACTATCAAGTGCGCTTGGCCAAGCGCAGTAACTCCCTTTGGCCATCCCCGCCGGAAGAGGTGCTCGAGGCCAAGCGCATAGATGACTTGCAGATTCTCAACATGCTGAACAGCGTCAGCGACACGACGCCGATTTACTATCTTCACCCCAGCTTCGGCTATTACTTCGAACAGTTTTATTTGAATTCCGACAAGGGGATTTTTCGGTTGATCCCCTACCCCTCCGAGGCCGATTCATTGGACAAGCCAGCGCTGACGAAGGATCAGGTGCTAGCCAATTCAAGCATTGCCGAAGCCATCGAAAAACAATTTGACGCCTTCGCCGAAGAGAGCGAGCGATTGCGGGAAAACCAATTTCTCGACTCGCTGATTATCATGGGTTGGCTCTCCCGAAACCTAAACCAACGGGGAGTGGACCTCATCCGTAGCAAGCAATCGGAAGCCGCCGAGAAACTCTTCCTCGCCGCCTGCAAACTTTACCGTGGAAGCCCGAAAGGAAACGTGGTCGCCCAAGCCAACCTGCGCCAAATCAATCCCGAGTCCAACTACGAATTTGATGAGGATCTGGGTCGGTTGATCGGCGAAAATGAGCTCCTGGCCCTCTCTCGAATCGACAGCACACTCAAAACATACGGGCCGTTCGACCTGGCAAAGGCCTGCTTTCAGCTTGGCCAAAACTTCGCCCGGAAAACCCAGATTCGCCAAGCCTATCACGAACTGACACGGGCCGCTGAGCTCGCCAAAACATTGCCCGATCCCGTCTTTTTCATCGCCGAGATGTTTGTGTCATACGAGCTTCCCGATAAGGCGAAACTCTTTATCGAGCGCCTCGCCAAAATGAACGAGGCGAATCCATTTACGCCCGACCAGCAAATCAAACTGATCCGACTCGAAGCCGGTTTGTTGCTGGCCGCTTCCGGCCCGGACGCAGCCGAAAAATATTTGGCCGAGCGATTAAAGCCGCACATGAAATCCATCCCGGGCCTGCACACGATGCTGGCTTTTCATCTGGATCACGACCAGAACACGAAAGCCTTGGCGCTGCTGGACAACTGGCTCAAGGACAACCCGGACGACTTGGCCACGCTGACCGACAAGGGCCAGTTGCTCTCCAGGCTGAAACGCTACGACGAAGCGGTTAAGGTGTATCAGTCGGCATTGGAGTTGGCCAATTCGCAGGAAGTATCCAACTTGATTTCTATGGTTGCCGCAACCTATACCGAAAAGGGGGATTTCAAAGAGGCATTGAAATCTATTGATGACGCCATCGACCGAACCGGAGGCGACAACTTCATATTCCAAAAAGCGACCATTTACATGAAGATGGATCGGCACGGGGATGCCATTGAACTGTTTAACGACCTTCTCGATGACAACCCCAACCATGAGGAAATCCTGCTCAACCGCGCCGAGTCGCACATGGCCCTCAAGCAATACGACCTGGCCAAGGAGGACTTCTCCACGCTTCAGTCATTCGCCCCCAACGACCCGCGCAATTACTACCGGTTCGCCCAGATCGCCGAGGCCCAAAACCAGACCGGCGAGGAACTCAAAAACTACACCCTGTTCCTCGAGTATGTCGATCCCGAGTCCGTCCCGGCCGAGGAACTGCAGCGGGTGCAAACCCGGGTGAAACAGCTGCAGGGTAACACGCCGTAACCGATGCGCGTGGCGCACGTCATCACCCGCCTCATCGTCGGCGGCGCGCAGGAAAACACCGTCTCGACCGTCCTTGGCCTGAACAGAAAACCGGGCGTCGAAGTCCGGCTTTACTGCGGGCCCACCACCGGCCCCGAAGGTTCACTCGAGCCGCTCGTCGAAAATATCGACGGACTTTTTCACCTCGTCCCCAAACTCATCCGGCCCATCCGGCTGCTGAGCGACTGGCTTGCCTTCCGGCAGCTCAAGCGCGCGTTTGAGTCGTTCCGGCCGGACATCGTGCACACGCACAGCGGCAAAGCCGGCTTCATCGGGCGCCTCGCGGCCAAGCGCTCCGGCGTGCCACTCATCATCCACTCGATCCACGGCCCGTCGTTTGGCCCGTTTCAGGGGCGCTTGGCCAACGGCATGTTCCGCAGCGCCGAGCGTTTCGCCGGACGGATGACCGACCACTTCGTCACCGTCGCCGACGCCATGCGCGACCAGTACCTCGCCGCCGGCATTGGCCAAGCGGACGATTACTCGCGCATCCCAAGCGGCTTCGATCTGCAACCGTTTCTCGATGCGGAAAACTCCGCAGCAAAGCGCGAGTCGCTTGGCCTGTCGCCGGGCGACTTCGTCGTCGGCAAGATCGCCCGGCTCTTCGAGTTGAAGGGACACGACGACCTGTTCGCCATCGCGCCGCGCCTGGCCAAGCGCATCCCGAACATCCGCTTCCTGCTCGTCGGCGACGGCGTCTGGCGCGAGCGGTTCGAGCGCTTGGCCAAGCAGATCGGCTGCGGACAAAACTTCATCTTCACCGGCCTCGTGCCGCCTGCCGAAATCCCGTCGCTCGTCGGCGTGATGGACACCCTAGTCCACCTCTCCCGCCGCGAAGGTCTGCCGCGCGCGCTGCCCCAAGCCATGGCCGCCGCCAAGCCGGTCGTCGCCTTCGACTGCGACGGCGCGGGCGAAGTTTGTCTCGACGAAGAAACTGGCTACCTCATCAAGCCGGGCGACTTGGCCAAGCTCGATGAACGTTTGGCCAAGCTGGCCGAAGATGTCGCGTTGCGAGCCGCGCTAGGCCAAGCAGGCCAATCGCTCGTAAAGAATGAGTTCACCGTCGAGCAACTCGTCGAACGGCAGTACGAGCTTTACCAACGATTGCTGGCTGAGGCTTAGGCCAGGATGGAACTGATGTGGCGGGACTCGCGCTTGGCCGGGCCGAGGCGGCCCTTGGCTCCGACAGCGCCAAGCATCGTGTTGTACACGTCCAGCCCTTCGGCGCCGACGTCCATGATGCCGGACTTGAACCGGCCGTTCGCGCCGGTGATGGCGTGGAACACGCCGGAGAGTTCGCGCTTCACGTCGTTGTGCCGGCCGTCGCCCGACTCGGTGGAAATGGTGATCATCGAGTTCTCGAGAATCGACCGGCCGTTGCCCTCTTTTTGCTCGTCGAGCCGGCTCAGGAAATAGGCGACCTCGCGCATTTTCATGTGGGCATGGGCGCGGAGTTGGGTGTTCTTTTTCTTCTCGTTGAACTGGTGCCACCACTCGTGGCTGCAGCCCTTGTCGGCGGTGGCGTTATGCTGGGTGGCGTCGTCGAACTGGAAAACTTTTCGCCCAGCGTATTCGTAGTCGCCTTTCAGCCGGATGCGCTCGCCGGCGGCGAGAAACGTCAGCGCGCCAAACCGCACACGATCCGTCTGGATGGCCAATGCGTACAGGTCGGCCATCAGTCGCCACTCAGTGGTGAGTTCCTCAAGCGTGATGTCGATGCCCATGCCGCCCGGATCGGCCGGCCCTCCGTGGGCGACCTTCGAGCGCGGCGGCAACGACGGTGCGCCGGGGAGTTTCTTTTTCATCTCGAACGCACGCTGCTCAAACTCGCGGATGCGCTCGAGGTGCTCGGTGACTCGGGCCTTGGACGCCGAGCCAAGCGGGGAGTAGGCGCCAGTGTAAAATTTGTATTGATCGACGACGGTGTCGAGCACACTGCGCTTGAGGCGTTGCTTGCGGGCATCGCCGCTGTCACCGGCGGACACCATGCCGAACACGCGGTCGAACAGGTCGTGCGGCCGCTCCTGCATCGTCCCAGCGACGGTGCCGTCAGCGTTATAGCTGTGCAGGTAACGCCCGACGCGGCTGCGGCGAAAGTACGTCCCGCCAATCAGCGTCGGCACCATGCCGGCCGGCATGCCGTTGGGATAAAAAGTTTTGCGAACAACCTGGTCGATGGACGGCCCGCCGGCCTTGGCCTCGCCCCCGGCCGGCATCGCTGTGAACGAACCGGTCGCGCCGTCGTAGTGGGCGTTGATGCCGCTGACGTCGCAGCGCACTTGATCGACTTGCCGCATGATGAGCAGCTTGTTGCGGAGCGGTTTGAGCGGCTCGAGCACGCCGCCGAACCCCTCCGTTTGCAGCGGAGCCGGGATGCCAAGGCCGAAGAAGACATTGAACGCCCGCACCGGCACGGCCTTGGCCGCTGCAGCGCTCGTGCCGGCCATCTCCTCGAGGAGCGGCAGGCCAATCGTGATGCCACCCAACCCCTTTAGCACAGTTCGTCTGTTCATCTTGTTCATCAGTTTACCTCGGTTTTTATTTTTTGCACCAGGTCGCTTTTTATGATGGCCCGCATCAGACTTGCGTAAGTTCCGCCCCCCTTCTGCGCGGCTTGGTGAACCTTGTCAAGGGTGCGGGTGTCGGCCGGACCCATCGGCCGGCCTAGCGCGAACTGGGCCACCTTCCACGTCAGGCATTGCTGGACGCGGTCACTGTCAGCGAGCAGGTTCATCAACTCGGCGGACGAGTCGTACGGCACCGGCTTGGCCGTACCGGGAAAGAGGATTTCGCCGTCGTCGCGGAGTGGGTTGCCGTGCTCGTCCTTTTCGTGAAACGCGCCGATGCCGTCGAACTTTTCCAACCCGAAAGCCAGCGGCTCAAACTTAATGTGGCAGACACCGCAAGTCTTGTCGGCGATGCGTTCCTTGGCGATGCTGCGCTGGGTCAGTCCGGCCTTCGACGGCACAGGCTCAATGTTGAGCGCCGGCGGCGGATCGTTCACTCCGCTGCGAAGTAGGTTGCGCAGCACGAAGAGCCCGCGCGTCACCATCGACGCCTCATCGCCGCCAAGCGTCAACACGCTGCCTTGCGTCAGCAGTCCGCCCCGCTCGGGGACGGATTTCAAGTCGTAGCGAACCAATCCCTCGCCCCGCACCGGCAGACCGTAGTGCTTGGCCAAGCGCGGCGTGGCGTAAGTTAGTTTGGCATTGAGCAGGTCGGCCAGCGGACGGTTTTGTTTCCAGACCACGTCGTCGAAAAATGCGATCGTCTCGGAGCGCATGTCGTTGGCCAAGGCGGCGTTCCACTGCGGGAACTTTTCCGGGTTGGGCTTCATGTTGGCCAAGCGGCCGAGGTTCAACCACTCGTGGATAAACTCGGCGGAGCGCTTGGCCGCGCGCGGGTCGTCGAGCATCCGTTTGAGCTGCGCCTCCAAGCCAGCTTCCTCGAAGAGCTGGCCGTTTTCGGCGGCCTTGAGCAATTCGGAATCCGGCGGCGCGCCCCAGATGATGTAGCTCATCCGCGAGGCCAACTCGTACTCGCCCACCGGCCAAGCGGTGCCGTCGCCGAGTTCGTTCTCAACGCGATAAAGGAAGCGGGGCGACTGCAGCATCGCCTCGACCAACAACTCCAAAGCCTCCTCAAACGTCCCTCCGGCACTAGCCACGGCGGGCGGAATCCCGCGAAATGCGGCCACTTCGAACTCATCAAGCGGCCCCCGCAACAACCACTGGCCCATCTTGGCCACGAGATCGCCCATGACATCGTCGTTGGTCAGCCCCTGTTTTTTGGAAAAGCGGCGGGCAAATTTCCGCACGTTCATTTTGCCGACGATCATGCCGGCGAGCCTCGAGTAAGCCTCGATGTGTTTGAGGTCCACGGAGAGATTGTAGGCGGTATTGCTAAAGCCGTCGGCGCGGATATCCGGCGGCAGAATCTCCCGCACCTCCTTCGCGATGTCCACGCCGGTCAGGCTTTGCACCGTCTCGATGTACTCCGGCACGGTGAGGCGGCGAATCCAGTTTTGAGCTGCGCGGCGGTCGTACGTGTGGGTCAGCGGGTCGATTTCTGTGCCAACCCAAACCGCGCCGTCGTCGATCCATTTGCGGAGCTTTTGCTTTTCCACTGCGCTCAACGGATCGCGTTCGTCCGGCATGTCGTCGTCCTCGACGACCTCCCACAAAATGCTCTCCGCCGACTTGCCGGGGACGATCACAATCTCCTTTTTCGACGTGGCAAACGCGGTCGATTTTTTTGACAAATCCAGTTTGCCTTTGTGGTTAACCGTGTCGTGACACTCGAGGCAGTGGCGCGAGAGCAGCGGCGCGATTTCCTGCTCGAAAAACTGCTCCTTCGGCGACTGTGTTTGACCGGCCAATTGCGCGGCGGCGGAACGTGCGTTCACGCCGGCTTTGAAATGTTCGGCGACCTCCCTGGCCGACAGGTCGCGGCTGTAAATCGCCACGAGATGAAACATCCCAAGCCAAGGTCGATTTTTGGAAAGCTCGTTGGCCAAGGCCAAGCGGTACTTGCCGTTCCAATTGGCCGTCGTGCCGGCGACGCGCTTTTCGGCCTGCTGTTTGCCGTTGATGAAAAGCCTCGCTCGACCGCCCCGATTGCGGGTGTACACCACGTGAGTCAGCTTGGTTGACAGAGTGCGGGTGCGGGTGCTCAACGAGGGGATGCCGTTGCCGCTGGTCTTCGTGGTGCGGAGTCGCACGTCCACTTTGTCGCCCTCCTGGCCAAGCGTGAAGTTGCGCTCGGAGCTGCCGCCGGACAGCGTGACCATTCGCGCCGGGCCGGCCTGCTTGGTGTTGGCCGGACGCACCCACGCCTCGATGGTGATCCCGCCAGAGCGGCGCACCGCCTGAAAAATCTTGTCCGCCGGTTTGTCGGAGCGGATGAGCGTCTGGCCGCGCACCTCGAGAGTGCCCTTGGAGCGGCGGACATTTTTTGGGTTCTCTATTTTGAGGTCAACCGGCGGCCCCACACCGGAGCGATCCTTGACGATGTCGCCCTTGGCCAAGCGGAAATCGTACAGCGCCACCAAGCCCTCGCCGCTTCGCTCGGCCGCCCACGCACCGGCCGGCTTGGCCAAGCCGGCCATTAAAAAACATACCACAAGTTGGCTGAAAAAAGCCCTCACACGTCTGGTCTCAAATGATGTTTTCGACTTATTTGATATTCGATTTCACTAGTGTCCGGTTTAAAACCCCGGTAAATAGGGCTCATTATTGATGTTGGTGTTCATGGTCTGTTGGGGGTGTTGCGAGAACGCCTGTAAAATGGGGGTTTTCTCGAAAAGTGTCACACTTAGAACCTGTAGAATTGTGTAGAGGCTGGCGGGCAACCGATGACGTTTTTTGAAAATAGCTACGAGCAGGTAAACACTGATGGCGATCCACACTTGGACACGCACGGCGTTCTCCGAAGTGCCGTAGAAGGCTTTGATTCGCAGATGTTGTTTGATCCATTTGAAGAAGAGTTCGATGTTCCAGCGGCATCGGTAAAGCTGGGCGATCTTCAACGCCGGTTCGGAGAAATTGTTGGTGAGAAACACATACAACTTTTTGGTTTCCGGATCGCGAAAACTGATTCGGCGCAGCACCTCGGGATAGTCT
>CAUZVJ010000079.1:0-9631 GCA_963583225.1 Verrucomicrobiia bacterium | reverse complement strand
ACTGTTCGGTTTATGAATCAAAGCGAAACTTTACTGCCGCACACCCTGCGCCGTCCCGTCCCCGATATCAACCCGCTTGGCCAAGCGGCGATGGAGTTTGCTTTGCGCGGGAACCACGATGAGCAGATAAAAGAAACCAGCAACGAAACAAATCTTGACTGGCAACGGGGGTTTTGCCACATACATCCCTTTTTGAACGTAATCGGCGTTGAATAGTCCAAAGCACAGCTATTGAACTGGGCATTTTCCAAAAATAGAACATCATGAAAAAACCATTGATATCTGCCACAGCAGCCATGCTGGCTGCATCTCTTCATTTGACTGCATTCGCGGCTGATGATTACACGTTGCACGAGTGGGGCACCTTCACCACCGTCATCGGCTCTGATGGAACGCATCTTGACGGCGTCTATCGTGAGGACGCCCCGCTGCCAAAGTTCGTATATCAGTTGGACGCGCCGCCACGAATAGCCCCCGGGGTTGTCCGGAGGACGAAGGGGCTCAACTACAGTCGCACGTTTGCCCACGTGAACATTCGCCTCGAGACGCCGGTAATCTATTTTTATACCGACAAAGCTTTCGACGCCCAGGTGGATGTCGGCTTCAAGAATGGAACCATCGGCCAGTGGTATCCGGATCGCAGTGCAGGCGAGCAGCGGCAACGGCAATCGCTTCTCGATTTCGCCAAGCCTCGCGAAGGATCGATCCGCTGGAACGTCCGCGTCGAGCCGGCTGGCGAAGATCAATTATCCAGGGTGTTCCGCAGTGGCGAACTTCCTTGCTGGCTCTACCCGCGTTATCCGGATTCCGCGCTGGTGACGAATGCGAAAAAGGAGACTGAGAAATACCTCTTCTACCGCGGGCTCGGCCGGGTGGAACTGCCGGTGGTTTTTACCGCCTCGGATCAGGAGCTGCACGCAACAAACCGGGGCAAGAATAAGATCGCCCAGTGGCTCGTGTTTGATCTCAATGAAAAAGGCGACGCACGCTGGTGGTCACCTGATCCCATTGCTGCGGAGGCCGGGAGTGTCACGGTGCCGTTGGACAACCAGCCCTATCGTGCGGACTGGAAAAAGGCGCTCTATGCCGACGGCCAGAAAATGCTGATGGATGCCGGGCTCTATCGCAAGGAGGCCGACGCCATGATGCAGACTTGGTGGACCAGCTACTTTGAAACCCCGGGTCTGCGCGTGTTCTGGATCGTGCCGCGCGCCAAGGTCGATGAGATTCTGCCACTCAAGGTTTCGCCAGCACCAAAAGACACCGTGCGAGTGATCATCGGACGCTCGGAAATCTTGAGACCGTTCTTTGAAAGGCGCCTTATCAGCGACTTCGCCGCCGTCAATGGGCGTGAGAAAGGCAACCGATGGGCCAGCGACCGGTTCTTTCCCGCCTACTCCGCGAGGGTCAAGCAATTGAACGCACCCGTTGTCGGGGGCATTGCCGGGGGCAGTCCCAGCAATTGACAATTTGTGGCAAGGTTGACAATCGGAAGGCTGAAAGCCTGAATCTGCGTAGCCGGGGTGACGCCTTAAAAAATTCACCTTGCCTCATGTTCACCAGACAACGTCCTGCTTGCTCAAGCGCGCACACCCCCTGTTCTCGGTTTTCAAATCCTGTATATCCTGTCCAACCATGTTCCAGTTTGAACTGGGAAATGAACGTGCATGGACAGGATATACAGGATTGTTTTGGAACCTCCACAACGCGGGCGCGTTCCCGCTCCTTCCTTGAAACTTGCCCCGAAAACCTTGCTTCCATCCTGAAGTGGCATCCGTATTCTTTTGCCTGTGAGTTTGTCTGAACAAAATGCGGTTGTGGTGGGGGGTGGCAGTGGCATGGGGGAAGCGATTGCCCTTGGCTTGGCAGCGGAAGGCGCAACCGTTGTCATCGCCGGCCGCCGGCAGGCCAAGTTGGACGAAGTCGCAGGCCAAGCCGACGGAAACATCCTCACCCATGTGGTCGATGTTGCCGATCGCGGCAGTGTGAAAACGCTGTTCGAGTGGGTTGGCGAGCAGTTTGGCCAACTGCATTTGTTAGTGAACTGCGCCGGGGCGAACGTGCCCAAGCGCTCGATGAGTGAACTGGCTCCGGACGACTGGGACAAGCTGATGAGCATCAATGCCACCGGTGCGTTCAACTGCATGCATTACGCGCTGCCGCTCATGCGCCCGAACAAGACCGGCCTTGTCATCAACATCTCATCGACTTCCGGCAAGCGGGCGGCCCCGCTCGGCGGCGTGGCTTACAATGCCAGTAAGTTCGCCATGGCGGCGCTGGGCACGAGTGCCAACGAGGACGAACGCGAGAACGGCATTCGAGTGACAACCATTTTCCCCGGCGAAGTGGACACGCCGATTCTCGACGACCGGCCGGTGCCGCCCCCGGCGGAGCATCGCGCGAAAATCCTGAAAGCCACCGACATCGCCGACATCACGCTGGCTATCGCCAAGTTGCCGTCGTTGGCGCATGTGCCGGAGTTGGTCATCAAGCCGATCGGCCAATCGTTCATTTAGTCGCCGAATTCACCCGGGCTTCCAAATCTGTTCCGCACAGCCTCGCCAAAGTCGATTATGGATTGATCAAGTTGCTTGAGCAACTCGGTGTGAGTCAAACCCGACGCGCCGCGAGCCGTTTTGATGACGGTGTTGCATTCGTTTTGATCCATGAAAACCGCCGCGTCCAGCAGTCCCTTTTCCTCCCCAGGCGGTATCGCCAGGAAGCCGTGCTTGTCGGCGTGGATCAACTGGCCGGGTTCAACCCGCTGCCCAAAGACCTGCACCTCGCAACCCCAGTTGACGGGAACCACGTGTGCATGCCCCACGCACAACCGCCTGGCTAGGGCCTTGAACCCGGCATTGGTCATCTCATCAACATCTCGGACCGCGCCATCCGTGATGGTTCCGACGCATCCGAGTGCGCGGTGAATGTTTGCGTTGACCTCTCCCCAGAAGGAACCGGTCGTGGCCGGCTTATCCAAATCCTGCACGATAACAATCTTCGGTCCGGGAATGCCAGCGATATACTCGCGGTATTCCTCGGCACGGCGGTCTCCATTTTTCTTGTGCAGGGAGTTGCTTGGCTCAATTTGCAACGTGACCGCCCAACCAACCATCGGCCCCATTTGGGGCATGAAATCCGTTGTGACCTCGAGGTTGATCGCTGCTTCGGCCGGATCTTGCCGAGTGAGCTGTTCCCACCCATTGTAAATTGTCGGCGTGTTCCAGCGCTTAAGTTGCAGCAGCACCTCGTGGGGCAAGTGGGGGGTAATTTGCTTTTTGTCCATCGGTAAAAAACGTTCAATGGCCGCGTGCGGCACACGCAATGTAGCGCCAACCATTCATGTGACCAATGAAAACCCTCGACCACAGCCTGAGCGAGCCGGCGCACAACCTGGCGTGTGACGAGATTTTGCTGGATGAGGTGAACGGGGGGCGGCGCGGACCGGTACTGCGTTTTTGGGAGTCCACCAGTCATTTCGCCGTTGTGGGTTACGGAAATTCCATCGAACGCAAGTGCGACACCGAAGCCTGCAGGCGCCTGGGCATCCCGATCCTGCGCCGAATCAGCGGGGGAGGCACTGTCCTGCAGGGGCCCGGTTGCCTGAATTACTCGCTAGTGATGCGCATTGACCCTGGCGATGCCACACGCTCCATCGGCGACACAAACTGCCTCATCATGTCGGCGCACCGGGAAGCACTCAGCCGGGTGCTTGGCCAAGCGATCCAGGTGCAGGGGCACACCGACTTGACTCTCGGTGGCGTCAAGTTTTCCGGCAACGCCCAGCGGAGGCGGCGTAGCGCGCTGCTCTTTCACGGCACCTTCCTGCTCGGGTTCGACCTGTCGCTGCTTGGCCGGGCACTGAGGTTTCCGTCGTCCGCCCCACCGCACCGTGACGGACGGAGCCACGATGCGTTTTGCCGAAACCTGCCGCTTGCCGCCTGGCCGCTGAGGGCCGCCCTTGGCCGGGCATGGCAAACCGTTGGCCAAGCGGAGGCTCCGGACACGAACGCCATTAGCGACCTAGTCAAACGCAAGTACGGCAACCCGGAGTGGATCCATCGCCGGCCTTGACGATGTCATTCGGGTTGATTGTCTTGAAATCACGAGGGGCGTTCCCTTAAATCGGGCGGTGCCGAGGGTCATTGCCATTGCCAACCAGAAGGGAGGGGTCGGGAAAACAACCACGGCTGTGAACCTCTCGGCCTGCCTCGGCGCGCTCGGCAAACGCGTGTTGTTGATCGACATGGACGCGCAGGCCAACTGCACCAGCGGTCTTGGCTTCGAGAAAACACCCAACGAGAGTCTCTATCCGGTTCTGCTCGGCGAGAGCACGCTCGAGGAGAAAATCAAGGAGACCGAGTTCGGTGGCGTGTCGCTGATCCCGAGCGAGTTCGACCTGTGCGCTGCCGAGGTGGAGTTGGCGCGGATGTCGTTCGATCCCGGCAGCGGCGATCCCGACCACCACCTCAACTGGCTGAAAGAGGCGCTGAAGCCGATCGTGAAGGGACGCCGGTTTGATGTCGTGCTGATCGACTGCCCGCCATCTCTGGGCAAGCTGACGTTGAGCGTGTTGATCGCCGCAAACAGCCTGCTGATCCCGCTGCAATGTGAGTACTACCCGCTGGAGGGCATCAGTTCGATCACCGACCTGATGGAACAGTTGAAAAGCTCCGGAGTGAACAAAAAGCTGGAGTTGCTCGGTGTGTTGATGACCATGTTCGACAGTCGGACCAACCTCTCGCGGATGGTTGTCGGCGAGGTGCGCGAGCATTTTGACAACAAGGTTTTCCGCACGGTGATCCCGCGCGCCACGCGGGTTGCCGAGTCGCCGAGCCACGGCAAGCCGATCCTTTACTACGACCCTTACAGCGCCGGCTCTGCTGCCTATGAGATGGCTGCCCTGGAGTTGCTCAAGAGGCTAAATCTTAATTGAAAAACCTTGCAGCAGCAGCCGCCAAGCCGTACATTCCGCGCCGCTTTAACACCTTTGGCCGCTTGGCCAAGCGATCATATCGAACCATGAAAAAACTGACAGAAACAAAAATTGCCGTACTCGTTGCAGCAGTGACCTTGTTGATTGGCTGCGCTGAAGCCCCCTCCTCCGCCGACACGGGAGAACTCGATGCCTTGAAGAAGGAAAATGAGGCTCTCAAGGCAGAAGCTGCCAAAAGTCAGGCGGCTTTGGCCAGCCTTCAAGCCGAGATCGAAACCAAGGCGACTGAGAGCCAAGCGCTGACCGCCCCGAAGGAAACCAAGCCAAGCGCAACGACCGAGACGACGGCGGGAAATCTCTCGACAAAGAAGGAGCGCTTCAGCTACGCCGTCGGCCTGCAGATTGGCGGCGACTTCGGCAACAAGGAAATCGAGATTGATTTCACCCGGTTCGCCGAGGGTGTCAAGACGGCTTACCTGTCTAATGACACGTTGATGACTGAAGATGAATCCAAAAAAGTGCTCGATAAAGTTTGGAAGGATTATCGGGAGCGAGAAAAGGCCAAGCGTACCGCCGAGGCGGAAGTCGCCAAGAAAGCTGGCGTCGACTATCTCGCCGCCAACCTAAAAAAAGAAGGCGTCAAGGTAACCAAAAGCGGATTGCAATACCGGGTCATCAAAGCGGGCGAAGGCGTGTCGCCGACGAAAAGCGACAAGGCAGAAGTCCACTACCGAGGCTGGACAATCGACGGCAACGAGTTCGACAGTTCCCACTCACGCAATAAGACCAGCACGTTTGGGCTTACACGTGTCATCCCCGGTTGGACTGAGGCACTGGGGATGATGAAGCCCGGAGCCAAATGGGAGATCGTCGTCCCGTACAATTTAGCGTACGGCTCGGGCGGCAAACGCCCCAAAATTCCGCCCTACTCCACCCTTCGATTTGAGATCGAGTTAGTCTCTGTGGAACAGGCTCAACCGCCGGTCGCCAAAAAGCCGGTGACAAGCAACATCGTGCGCATTCCCTCGCAGGCGGAACTCAAACAAGGGGCCAAGCCGGAAATCCTGACCAAGGAAAGGGAAGCCGAGCTGAAAAAGAAAAATCAGTGAGCCGACCCAAACCAAGGGAGGGGCAAGTTCCACCTTGCCCCTTTTTGTATTTTGATTTGGGACGAGGTGGAACTCGTCCCTCCCGTTATCGAAGCTCCTTAATGCTGACGTTGCGAAATGAGACCGGGTCGCCGTGGCCGGCGAAGCCGAAGTAACCGGATTTGCGGAGGCGGCCTTTGAACTTGGCCAAGTCGTACATCGGTTCTTCCACCTTGGCCAAGTCGGTTTTGAGGATCAGCGTGCCGTTCAGTTCCACTGTGATCTTAGTCCCAACGACCGTGACTTCCTGAAAATTCCACTCGCCCACCGACCGCTGGTAGCCACGCGCAGCCGGCGCCATGGCGTACGCCGAACCGTGATACTGCGCCGGATGCAGCTTGGCATACTTTTTGGCGGTGTCGTCCAGCACCTGCAGTTCGCACATGCCGACGTAGGCCGTGTCGCCACTGCCGGGGTAACGAATGGCGAGGCCGTTGTTTCCTCCCGGCGGCAGCCTGAACTCAAAGCGCGCCGAGAAGTCGGCCAACTCCTCGTTGAAATAAATGGTGCCCCCCTTGCCTTTAAGGCACTGAATTTCGCCGTTCGCGACGCCGTAATTTTTTACCGGGCCAGCCCATCCATCAAAATTCTTTCCATTGAAAGCTGACTTGAAACCAGCGCCGCCCTTCGATGCCAAAATCTCATTGGCCTCGCCGACTCCAATCTCCCGCATGAACACGTTTCGCCAGCGGATTTCGCCGCCGTGCGTCTGCAACTGGATCGGGCCGGTGCGCGGGATTTGGCCCTTGCGATTGAAGTAGTTCTCCATCCGGGAGTGATCGACGAGCAACTTGCCGTTGAGCCAGACCGAGACGCGCTCACCAACCATGATAATCCTAAAGCTGTTCCACTGCCCAAACGGCTTGTCGGCCAGCACGAGTGGATCCTTGCCGGGGGCGCCTTTGCTGTTATTCCACAAACCACCGGAACCCTTGTTCGCGCCAATCTTAAACTTGGCCTCCTCGGTGCTGTCCCAAATCTGCACCTGCGGTATGCCGCGCAGGTAAATGCCACTGTCGGCCTTGGGTACCGTCTTGTAATCAACCAGAAACTCAAAGTCGCCGTAGTTTTTCACCGTGCTGAGGTAAAGGCCGTGACCGTCGTTCACCAGTTCCTCACCATCCACCGACCAATGCTGGGCGATGTCCTTGAGGCTCGCCGCTTTTTTCGCGGCCAACTTGTCTGCGGGGAGCGCCATCCACTTGGCAGGATCTTCCGTTTTAAGTCCCCACCATCCGGAGAGGTCTTTTTCGCTAAAGAGCGATGTGAAGCCCTTGGGCGGTTTTTCAGCTTGGGCGGACTGGCTCGCAGCGAAACCAACAACAGACACCGCGACCAAAGCCACGGCACGATTCAACCAAGTGAGTGCTTTCATTTTGAACATCCGATTTAGGGACGGGCACTCTTAACCACCAACCCGCCGACGGCCAGCCAAAACTTGGCCAAGCGCACTGTTTGAATTGAAGCCCCTGCCGTTTTCCAGCAGATTGCCGGCGGCCATCAGTCTCAAATGCACTCAAAACCATTCACTCCCTTAGCCGCGATTATTTGCGCCCTGCCCCTGGCTGCGCTTGGCCAAGCGCAACCGGTTAAGCCGGCCCACGACCCACCCGGGCAGCTTTTTCGCCATGCGCCGATGCCCAATGCCACTCGGAGCATTGTCATTCCGGTGGGCGACATTCGGTTCGCGTTTGACACGGAGCACCTCCGGGCGCACACCGTTTGGCTTGGCAAACTCGACCTGTACGGCCCGCAACACGTCAACGCCAAGCGCCCGTTCATCGCCCAGCCCAACGGCAAGTTGCTCTGGGGCAATCCGCCAACGCTCCCGTGGAGGACGAGTGAGCCAAGCGCACAATTTGCGTTGAACAGCGATCAACCGAAAGGAAAATTCATCGGCACGGTGACCGACGATAACACTGTGACGCTCCATTACGAGTTACAGTTGAGCGGCGGTGAAACCGTTGCTGTGCAACTTCAACCGGCAAGCGCTCCCGGAGGGCTTCGTCGCACTTTGACGCTCGGCAAATGCAAATGGCCGCTTTGGTTTCTCGCGAACAGCTTGCCGGATGGCGCTGCGAAGCTTGATGTGACAGCCGCTGGCCCCGGCGTTTCCGTGCAAGTTATCGGCACCACGCTGAACTACACCGAGACGATCATCACCGAAGCCGGAGCGGATACAGTTTATGACACAAAAAAAATCGAGACGGTTGCTAAGCAGCACTGGGTGTTTGTTCCCCCGCACGAGGAGGAAGTCACGATCACAATCATCACCACCCACAGCACTGCCTTGCCGGCAATTTCAAAGATAGCTCCCTCGCCCTTGGCCAAACTCGGGATGGTTGGGCACTCAAGATTCGAGCCACGCAAAGGCAGGCCAAGCGCACACTACGAAGTTGAGACGCTGACGCTGCCCGATGAGTTGGATTTGCTCGTCACCGGGATGGACTGGCTCGATGACGGACGCTTGGCTGTTTGCACTTGGCCCGGCGAGGTTTATTTGCTCGACGGCTTGCACGGCGACAAGCAGCGCGTCACGTTCCGCCGCTTGGCCAAGGGCTTGAATGAGCCGATGGGGTTGCTGGTGCGCGATGGCAAAATTTATGCCTCCCAAAAACAAGAACTCACTGAGATCGATTTCGACGAAGCGTGCGGCAAAACAAAGTTCACCCGCGTCAGCGCAGACTGGGGTTACTCCGGGAGTTACAACGCTTTTTCTTACGGGCCGGTGCTGGATCGTGACGAGAAGTTCGTCCTGGCCAACGCCGGTCACGCAGGCCAATGGGACATGAAGTTCATGGGTTGGGCAATCCGCCAAGGCAGCGACGGAACGATGGCGGGGATCGCGTCCGGTTTTCGCGAACCGAACGGCATCGGCGTGTTCGGCGCGGGGCGGGATATTTTTGTGACCGACAATCAGGGCCAATGGACAGCCGTTTGCAAACTGAACCACTTGCGCCCCGGAAAATATTTTGGCCGGCCGTCCGCGACGCCTGACCCCAAAAGACTTTACAACGGCAGAGACAGTTTTGCTCCGCCGGCCGTTTGGTTTCCGTACACGCTTGCCCGCTCGGTGAGCGGCATGGCGGAAATTGTGGACGACCGGTTCGGGCCGTTCAAGGGACAGTTGCTCGTCGGCGATTTTCAGAACGCGCTGGTCACCCGTGTGTTTCTCGAGAAGGTGAACGGCGAGTATCAGGGTGCCGTGTTCCCGTTCCTCAACGGCTTTCGATCGGGCGTCAACCGCTTGATATTCGGGCCGGGCGGTCGCCTTTACGCGGGTGGATTACAGCGCACCTGGGCCAGTATCGCGCCCGACCCGGCGTCACTCGAGCGCGTGACCTTCAACGGCAACACGCCGTTCTCCATCCGCAAAGTTGAGGCCAAGCCGAACGGATTTTTGCTGACGTTCAGCGAACCGCTCAAGCCAAGCGCCGCCGATCCGGAAAACTTCGACGTGTCGCAGTTCCGGTACGCGTATCACCTTAAATACGGTTCACCGCGATTCAATCATGCCGGTCAAAAAGACAGCCAAACACCGATCGAG
>CAUZVJ010000078.1:0-9667 GCA_963583225.1 Verrucomicrobiia bacterium | reverse complement strand
AAACGAAATGACCGGCGGCTGGCTACTGCGCCGTCCAGTGGTGAATGCCGCGCAGCAGCCAGCCGCCGGTCATTTCGTTTTGGATGTAGTTGACCGACTCCCACGCGTCGCCGGAGCTGGCGCTGTAACCCATCCACAAAAAGACGCCGGTGATGAACTGCACGAAGATCGTGAACGTGAGCGTGCTGCCCCAGACGTAACGCCACCGCGAGCCGCCGGGGATGTTCTCGAACAACGCTTCGCGGGTCAGGCTGCGAATGCCGGTGCGATGATCGATCCAGTCCAGCAGCGACTTCATGACACGGGCACGGGGTGGCTGTGGCCGGGTTGAAAATTCTGAAACTTCACCCACACCTCGGTCTTGTTGCGGACTTCAATTTGCAGCACATCCATCGCGCGCGGGCTCACGCCGTTGATGATGCCGCCATCCAGCTTGAAGTTGCTGTTGTGGCACGGGCATAAGAAATCCTTTTTGCCCGGCCGATAATCGACGAAGCAGCCCAAGTGCGGGCAGGTCGTGTGCAGCGCCCTCGGCACGCCATCAACCAACCGCAAATACACCGCGCCGATGCTCACGTTGGTGAACCGGTTCCATGCGTCCACCTTGTCGGCGACGACCGAGAACTTGGCCGGCGAGCCATCCGCCGGTATCGCAGCGAGCGTGGTGACCTTGATGAAGCCGTCGCCACCCCTGCCCTCGCGCTTGGCCAAGGGGTTGAGATACGACCACACGCCGGCACCGAACGGCACCACGCTGATGAGCGTGCCGATGAACACGCACAGAAACTTGATAAACCCGCGCCGCTCCTCCGCTGGACCGACGGATTCGCCGACATCGGGTTCAGGCGATTCAATTTTATTTTCCTCTTGGTCTTCCACCTTTTTGCGAACGGCGGAAAGCTAACCCTTGGCCAACCGCACTCCGAGAAAAAAACGCCGGAGGGCCACTGCAACGGCTAAATTGTCTCGACCGTTCGGGACGGTTGTTCCTTTAATCCCCCCGGCAGCCGCCTCCGCTTGGCCAATGGCACCCAGCAAAATTCAAATTAAACTCGGCAACTGCGAGCACACGTTTGCCTATCCGCAAACCGAGGAGAAAATGATCCTGTCCGTGCTCGACGGCAGCGACTATCCCTTGGCCAAGGCGCGCATCACCGGCGACCCGCCGACGATCATCGACGTTGGCAGCAACTGCGGCGCGGCGGCACTCTATTTCAAGTTCCACCACCCCAACGCACGAGTCATCTGCTACGAACCAAGCGCCGCAACGCACGAGTTGCTGTCGGCCAACGTCGGCCCGATCGACGGCATCGAGGCGCACCCGTTCGGTATTTGGGACAAGGAAGGCACCTTCCGGCTGCACTACGGCCCGGGGCGACGAACAGGATCCTTCACCTTGAGCCAATGGGGGAAAGACTTCGGCGGCGAAGACATCGTCACTAAAAAACTCAGCAACGAACTCAGGCGACTACAACTCACCTCTGTGGACCTGTTCAAGGTGGACGCCGAGACCGCTGAGCCAGCGATCCTCCACGAGGTGCTCACCGGCGCACCGGAAGTTTCCATCCACAACATCTTCGTCGAGTACCACGGCATTGCCATCCGCAAATACCTCACCGAGGAACTCCACCCGAAATACGATGTCCACCTTTGCTCCGTCAGTTCCGATCGGCAGGGCACGCTGCTGTTCGTCCTCAAAGACTTGGCCTGATAAAAAATTCATGTTTGAAAAAATAACACTCCACACACCGCGCACGTTCGTGCCGGACGAACTGAACACCGGCGACTGGGCCGCACTCGCGCCGCTCTTCGACCAACTCGAGCAGCAACTCAGCGCCGCCGCCGATGCCGCCCAACTCGAACAGACCATTCTCGACTGGGAGGAACTCTCCGCCGCCATCGCCGAGGAAAGCTCCAAGCGCTACATCGCCATGACCTGCCAGACGGACGACAAAACCGCCGAGCAGGCCCATCTCGATTTCATCGAAAAGATCGAGCCGGAGGAAAAAAAGCGCAGCTTCCGCCTGGCCAAGGCGCTCGCCGATCACCCGCACCGCGAAGGGCTTCCGGCCAAGCGCTACGAGGTGTTCACCCGCGACGCCGCGCTCGAAGTCGAACTGTTCCGACCCGAAAATGTCGCGCTCGAAACCGAGACGGCCAAGCTTGGCCAGCAGTACCAAAAGCTCATCGGCGGCCTGACCGTGCAGTTCGACGGCGAAGAACGGACCCTCGTGCAAATGGGCCGTTACCTAGAAGAGACCGACCGCGCCCGGCGGCAGGAGGCGTGGGAACTCACCGCAAACCGACGGCTCGAAGAGGCCGAAAAAATCGACGGCCAACTCGACGACTTGGCCAAGCGGCGCAACCAGATGAGCGCCAACGCCGACTTCCCGAATTACCGCGATTTCGCCCATCGCCGCAAGGGCCGGTTCGACTACACGCCGGACGACTGCCTCGCATTCCACGACGCCATCGAGCAGGAAATGGTGCCGCTGCTTACGGAACTGCACGCCGAACGACGGGCTGCGCTCGGCATCGAGTCGGTGCGACCGTGGGACACCGCGACCGACCCGCTCGGCCGTCCGCCGCTCAAGCCGTTCGACGACGTGTCACAATTGATCACTCGTTCGCAAGCCATCTTCGACCAACTCGACGGCGACTTCGCCGGCTGGTTTCGCACCATGCAGGAACTCGATCTGCTCGACCTCGCCAACCGCAAAGGCAAAGCGCCCGGCGGCTATCAGGATTCACTGGCTGAAGCGCGGTTGCCGTTTATTTTCATGAACTCCGTCGGCGTGCAGCGCGACGTCGAGACGCTTTTGCACGAAGCCGGCCACGCCTTTCACACCATGGCCAGCCAAGGCGAACCGCTGCACTCGTACCGCCACGCACCGATCGAGTTTTGCGAAGTCGCCTCGATGGCGATGGAGCTGCTCGGCGGCGAATACCTCGGCGAATTTTACGACGCGGAAGAAGTGCGCCGCGCCCGCATCACCCACCTCGAGGGTATCGTGTTCGTCTTCCCGTGGATCGCCACGGTCGATGCGTTTCAGCACTGGCTCTACCTGAACCCCGGCCACACAGTCGCCGAGCGCGACGCGGCGTGGGATGGGTTGATGGATCGCTTCGGCGGCGGCATCGACTGGAGCGGCCACGAACACGCCCGGGCCAAATATTGGCACAAGCAACTGCACATTTTCCTGCACCCGTTCTATTACGTCGAGTACGGCATCGCCCAACTCGGCGCACTACAAGTCTGGGCCAACAGCAAACAGGATCGCACCCGCGCCCTCGCCGACTACAAAGCCGCGCTCGCGTTGGGCGGCTCAAGGCCGTTGCCGGAACTGTTCGAGCGCTGCAACACCCGGCTGGATTTCAGCCGCGAAACCGTCGCCCCCATGGCCAAGCTACTGCGAACGGAACTGGCCGCGCTCAAGGGCTGATCAACGATTGAGCAACCAGATTGCGGTGCCGATTAACGCGGAGCCAATGATCCCGGCGATGATGCTCCACATTTGGATCTTGCTCCGGAACCGCCTATTGGAACGCCCCATGCCGGGGAGCAGGTAATAACGATGCATTTCCTCCCCGTCTTTTGGCTTCTTTTTCCTTAATCCAAACATCAGGCGCTCCTGTACGACGCACAGCGCGGCAGACCCTATTCACCCGGCCCCCAAATGACAACCACGCTTGGCCAAACGCGAAGTGTCCGCTAAGTTGGCCCCTTGAGTTTTGTCGGCCAGTTTGACCGGTTGCCCATCGACGCGCTTTGGGGCAAGGCCCGTGATGCCTCGGACAAGGAGGTGTCGGCTGCCTTGGCCAAGCGCGAGCCCGGCTTGGCCGATCTCGCCGCCCTGCTCTCCCCCGCCGCTGCCGGCCAGCTCGAGCCCTTGGCCAAGCGCGCCCACCAACTCACGCAGCAGCGTTTTGGCAAAGTTATCCGTCTTTTCGCGCCGCTTTACCTCTCCAACGAATGCATCAACAACTGCCAGTACTGCGGCTTCTCGCGCGACAACCCGATCCTGCGCGTGACGCTCTCGGTCGATGAAGTCGTGCGCGAAGCCAAGGCGCTCGCCGGGCAAGGCTTTCGCAACATCCTGCTCGTCGCCGGGGAGCACCCGAAATTCATCTCGAGCCGCTACATGGCCGACTGCATCGAGGCGCTTCGCGACTCCGTCCCGTCCATCTCGCTCGAGGTCGGCCCGATGGAGGCCGACGAATACCAACCGCTGGTCGAAGCCGGTGCGGATGGCCTCATCGTTTATCAGGAAACTTACGATCGCAAAATTTATGCGGACATGCACACCTCCGGCCCCAAGCGAAACTTCGACTGGCGGCTCGAGACGCCCGAGCGAGCCCACGCGGCTGGCTTCCGTCGGCTCGGCATCGGGGCGCTGTACGGGCTGAGCGATTGGCGGCGCGAAACCCTCTGCCTCGCCGCTCACGCGCAGTACCTGTTGCGGCACTGCTGGAAATCGCAACTCACCATTTCGTTGCCGCGACTTCGCCCGTGCGCCAGCGAGTTCGAGCCGCTGACCGAGTTCAACGACCGCGCCCTCGTCCAGGCCATCTGTGCGCTGCGCCTCTTTCTGCCCGATGCCGGCATCGTGCTCTCCACCCGCGAACCGGCGAACCTGCGCGACAGCCTGATCCCGCTTGGCATCACCATGATGAGCGCCGGGAGCCATACCGAGCCGGGCGGCTACACCGGCGCCGGTCGCGACAACTTGCACTACACCGAGCGCGGCCGAATCAAAGAGCTCGCCGCCAACGCCAGCGAATGGGAAGCCACCGGCCAGTTCGACATCGCCGACGAACGCGAACCCAGCGCCGTCGCCGCGACCCTCACTCGCCTCGGCTACGAGCCGGTCTGGAAAGACTGGGACGCCGCTATTCTCGCCAACTAAACAACAGCAGTTCGCGGGTGGCCTCGGTGACTTTGAACGGATCGGCGATGCGGAGGTGTTGCACCCAAAACAGTCGGCCGTCGGCGGCCTCGGCCACGACTAGTTTTCGGCGTTCGGCTTTGGGGATTTTTTGGTTCACGAACAAGTCCTGCAGCTTGGCGGTGCCGGCTTGGCCGATGGGGTGAAAGCGGTCGCCGGGCTGCCAATGGCGCAATGTGATTGCTTGTCCAAACGACTTGGCATCAAAGACTTCACGGCCTTCCGCTTGGCCAATCTCGAGCCACTTGGCCAAGCCACCGGCCAAGCGTTCCCATCGGATTTTCAGGCCGCCAAATTCGGCTTCACCGGCTTGGGCATCGAGGCTGACTTCGCGCTTGGCCAGCGAGAATTCCGGCTCGGTGGCGGATGCGGCCTCCTCCACTTGGCCACCGGCATTTCGTTGCAAGCGCCGGCCGGGAGCAACCTCGATGACGCGGCCCGACTTACGCCTCAACGCCTCCACCAAATCGAACGACGGTGTCATGCCAAGCGCGAACAGTTGCCGCTGCACAACCTGCCGCTGGACAGCAATCGGCAACTGCTCGAACGGCGGTTCGCCACACCACTTGGCGGCGAGAACGTCAATGCAATCGGCCGTGTCTCCGGCGAGCTGCATCGCTTTGAGAATTTGGCGGCTCGCCGATGCGCCAAACTTCCCGGCAAGTTGCGGCAGCAGTTCGTGGCGAATGCGGTTGCGAAGAAATCGTGTGTCAGCGTTGGTCGCGTCCTCGCGAAATTCAATTTCCTCCCGCGTTGCGAACTCGGCAATCTCGTCGCGACGAATGCCGAGCAACGGGCGGACGAGTGTCACGGCGGAGTCGACCGGCGACGGCACGCTTGGCTGCATGCCGGCCAAGCCGCGATCACCCGCACCGCGCAGCAACCGGAGAAAAAAAGTTTCGATTTGATCGTCGGCGTGATGAGCCAAAGCGACGACGGCTCCCAAGCGCTTGGCCAAGCGCGCGAAAAAATCGTGGCGCAGTTGCCTTGCGGCCGCCTCGATGCCGTCGCCAGTTTCGGCGGCGAGTTGACGGGCATCGCCGCTCTCAGATTCAAACGGGAGGCCAAGCCGCTTGGCCGCTTGACCGACGAACGCCGCGTCGGCGTCGCTGTCTTTGCTGCGGAGTTGGTGGTTAAAGTGGGCGACGACCAAGCGGTCGCGCAGGCCGAGTTCGGGAGTGGCGAGCAGATGCAGCAACGCCATCGAGTCGATGCCGCCGGAGACAGCGACTATGATGCTGCCGGTTTCCGGGAAGAAGTTGCCCACTTTTTCCGCGAGCGGATGCATGGATCAGTTGTCCGTGGCGGCCGGCTTGGAGCGGAGGAGCAGCAGCCAGTCGCCCGGGCCGGGGGCCGAGCATTCGAGCGCCGCGCCGCGCAGCACGGCCAAAACATTGGAACGCTCGCCGGTGCGAGGGTTGACCCACGCGGCGATTAACGGCGTGGGCAGCTTGGCCACGTTGACTTTGAGCCGTTTTTCGACCGGCGTGTAAACGACGACCAATTGGCCGTCGCCGGAACTGGCGACAGCGACGTATTCGGAGATCGCCCCGTCGCCGGGTTGCTCGGCCAACACGCTGCTATCGGGGCGCAGCGATTGAAACTCGATCGATTGAAACAACGCCGAGAGGTGCGCGACCTGTTCGCCGGCATCAGAATTCAGCGCGGCGCGCCAGGCGGGCGGAGTGCCGGAGCCGGCGTGGCCGGGCGTTGGCGCGTCGCCGGCGTCCCAACCCCACACGCCGGAGGCGCCGTAACTCACGCCGGCGGTCGGCGCATTGAGCAGGCTCCAGTACATGGCGCGGCGAACCTCGTTCGCGTTGATCGGATGCTTTTTGCTGTAACTGTTGATGCCCTCGTAGGCCGGCTCGATGTTGATGAACGGCCGGTGCGGGAGCTTGGCCCAGTCGCGTGATGCCGGGCCGTGATGTATCCAATTGTTGGTGGCGTCGTCGATGTCGTGGCCGCTTTGGTAGCCCATCGCTGTCATCCATTTTTCGTCGCGAAACTCCCCGAAAATCCAGCTCTTGCCTCGCGGGTGCATGAAGACCGGGAAGTGTCGTCCGCCGCCGAACACCGCTTGGCCAAGCGTTCGCCAGCGAGCGGCGCGTGTGCCGGAGTAGTCGCCGTCGCCGCCGAGAAACCATGCGCCGTACGTCGCACCCCAGCGCGCGACCATGTAGCGGGCCAGCAGGATCGCCTGGTCGTCGGGCAAAATGTTCACCGGATTTTCATCGCCGCGAATGGCCCACAGCAACACCGGTACGCTGAGCAACCCGGCGTCGTTGATCGCCTCGACGCGACGGTCGAGTCGCTGGAAAAACTCCGGGTTGATGCTGATTTTTTCTTTGCCGTCGAACGCCTTGTTGCCATCGGCATCGCCGTCCGGCGCGCCGCGCCAACTCGTGGCGACCCATTGCACGGCAGTGAAGCCCTGCCGCTTGCGTTCGCTTAAATAATGTTTCCAGTCGAACTCGTTCGACTTGAGCGGGCCGTTCCACGCGGTGTCGGCCATCCAGAAAAACGGCGTGCTGTCTTCGTGCACAAAATGGGTGCGGTCGCGCGACACGCGAATCGGGCCGTGTTGGCTGAGGGCGTTGCCGCCCAGCGGCGCGGTGCAGCGGAACGCGCCGGAGAGATTGTGCAGGCCACGGTTTTCCTCATCGGAGCAAGTGATGTGAAACGTCCATTTGCCGGCGAGGTCCGGCAGGAAGCGAATCTTCCAGTCGTTGCCGCCATCCCAAAAACCATCGACCTCGTACTGTTCGTTGGCGGGCGAAGTGAAAACGGCCTTGAGTTGCACATCCTGCAACGGGTTGTCGTACGACTTGAGGCTGACCAACTCGCCCTGAAAACGGGTCCACTTCGGGAGGAGCGGCAACGTATCCTGCGCCGACGCGACAGCGGCGGCAAGGCACAGGCCAAGCAGACTGAGTCGCGGGGCCATCGTGCCGACAATTGAGAATTTAGGAGTGAAACGCATATTGTGGGCGAGAGGGTGTCAGAATCCGGCCCAAAGCGCAAACGCGATTGGCCAAGCTGGTCAAGCGGCGCGAATCCTGTAAATTGCCGCCGGAAACATTGAAAGACGAGTCATCCAATCCGCTGCTTGGGCGGCGGGAGTTTTTGGTGAACTCCGGCATGGGGCTGGGCGGGATTGCGCTTGGCCAACTGCTCGGCGCGCGGGCGGCCAAGCCGGCGTTCCGGCCCAACATCGTTCCGGCCAAGCCGTACGCCGCACGGCACACGCATAACCGGCCCAAGGCGCAGCAGGTGCTGGTGATTTTCTGCTCTGGGGCGTGCAGCCAGATTGACACCTTCGACCACAAACCGGAACTCATCAAGCGCCATGGCCAAGCGCTGCCGGGCGCCGACAAGCTGGTCACTTTTCAGGGCAAACAGGGCAGCCTGAATCGTAGCCCGTGGGCGTTCCGGCCGTACGGCCAAAGCGGCAAACAGATCTCCGATCTCGTTCCGCAGATCGGGCAGATAGCGGACGAGCTTTGCTTCATCCACTCGCTCACCGGCAAGACGAACACGCACGGGCCGGGCGAAAATTTCATGTGCACCGGCAACACGCTGGAAGGCTTCCCGAGCATGGGCGCTTGGACCAGTTACGCGCTTGGCAGCGAGAACGATAACCTCCCGGCCTACGTCGCGATCCCCGATCCGCGCGGCACGCCGCAGTCGAGCGTCAACTGCTGGGGAGCCGGTTTTCTGCCCGCGGCATTTCAGGGAACCTCATTCAACGCCGCCGAGCCGATCAACAACCTTGCGCGACCGAAAAATATTTCCCCCGGCACCGATGCGGCGACGCGCGGTTTTCTCCGGCGAATGAATCAGCGGCATCTTGAGCGTTACCCCGGCGAGTCGGAACTGGCGGCACGCATCGCCAGCCACGAGTTGGCGGCGCGCATGCAGATGAGCGTGCCGGAGGTGAGCGACATTTCCTCCGAGCCGGCGCACGTGCTGCGGTCGTACGGAGCGGACGATTCGCGAAACCCGCTCAAGGCCGCCTTCGCCCGGAACTGCATCCTTGCGCGGCGACTCGTCGAACAGGGCGTGCGCTTCGTGCAACTCTTCAACGGCGCCTACCAAACCGGCGGCGAAGGCGTCAGCAACTGGGATGGTCACAAGGTGCTGAAAGAGCAGTACGCCAAGCACGGCCCAGTGCTCGACCAACCGGTCGCCGCCCTGTTGGCTGACATGAAACAGCGCGGCTTGCTGGAGCAGACACTTGTCGTTTGGTGCACGGAGTTTGGCCGGATGCCGACCTTCCAAGCCGGGGCGAGCGGGCGCGACCACAACCCGGACGGCTTCACCGCGTGGCTGGCCGGAGCCGGGGTGAAGCGCGGCCACACGCACGGTGCCACGGATGATTTCAGCTACAAAGCCGTGCAGGATGTCGCCACGGTGCACGACTTTCACGCGACGATTTTGCACCTGCTCGGGCTGGAGCATGAGCGGCTGACTTTTTATCACAACGGCCTCGAGCGCCGGCTGACCGACGTGGCGGGCGAAGTCATCGAGGGAGTGCTGGCGTAGGTCGTTTTTAAAAAAAAAATTAATATGGATGGACAGGATGGACAGGCTTTTGGAACCACGAAAGGACACGAAAAAGAATCTGTGAAATCCGCGTCTAACAACCGAGAACCGAGAACTGAGAACCGAGAACTGGTCACTGCTCACCGCTTACTGCTTACTTCACTGATTAACTGGTT
>CAUZVJ010000077.1:0-9736 GCA_963583225.1 Verrucomicrobiia bacterium | reverse complement strand
GGTGCAGCTGGTGTTTGCCAATGCGGCGCAGGACACGGTGACGCACCTCTACAACTACGCCTTAAGCTCCGGAGGAGATCTTGTTGTCATGAATGAGAAGGGCCCGGGCGGAACGGAGGCCTCGATCACACGTGATGATGACACGACGACGACGCTGTACGAGTTGAAGTTTCCGGCAGCCTCACTGGGATTGGACGCGTTTGAGAGCGGGATGTCGATCGGAGTGGGCGTGTGCGTGAACGACGGAGACACCCAGGATGGCCAGGGAGGCCAGAAGGGTTGGAGTGGCTGGGGTCCGTACGCAGCGGTGTACGGCAAGACGGCCAGTGCGACCGGTTTGGTGACGCTGGTTGGTGAGGCGGCAGGCAAGCCCACAATCAGCCTGGTTCGCAATGATGATGGCACAATCACCGCGACGTTCACCGGCAAGTTGCAGGCGGCGCCGACGGTCAATGGCCCTTGGCAGGATGTGGACGCGGACAGTCCATTGACGCTGACGCCGGATCAGGCGCAAACATTCGCCCGCGCCGTGAGCGAGTAATTTGGTTGATTAACCAAAAAGAGAACATACACCAGAGGCCGGGCACAATGCCCGGCCTCTTTTTTATGTGGAGAGCATGGCCAAGCGCGAGAACTGGGCACCGAGAACGGGATACCGGGGAACCGAGCCCCACTTTTACGTTTCTGGCGCTTGGCCAAGGGGAGGAAAAAGGGCTTGCCACGCTTGGGCATGAGAGTAGCGTTCCTTGACTGCTTTTTTTAAAATGAAAACAAAATATCCATATTCGAAGGGGTTTACGCTGATTGAGTTGCTGGTGGTGATTGCCATCATCGCCATTTTGGCCGGCCTGCTGCTGCCGGCCCTGGCCAAGGCCAAGGGCAAGGCGTTGGGGGCCAACTGCTTGAACAACCAGAAACAGTTGGGGCTGGGCTTCGTGATGTTTTCTGATGACCACAAGGAGTCGTCTCCCGTGATCAGCCCAGCCAAGTTGAAGGGGGACATCATTCCCAGTTCCGGGTATGGGGCAGGCGGGTTTTGGGCAGGTCGTAGATCCCCTAAGGGAGGCTATTCTAAAGGAGCAAAAGGCATTCAGAAGTATTACGAAGCAACGGTTGCCGGACTGAAGGTTAGTCCGCTTTGGCCGTATTGCACCAGCGCAGGTGTGTATCATTGCCCCGGAGATCAACGAGGCAAACAGGGGAGGAATCTTGGCCTTTATGCCTGGGTGAGTTATTCAAAAGCGAACCCGATGAACGGCGGCGGATGGCAGGGTTCCTCTGCAACGGGTGGTTCGCAGCCATATTTCACAAAGATGACTGAGATTCGCCAACCGGCCATGTCCATGGTGTTTGTTGAGGAACAGGATCAGAGGAGTGAAAACAAGGGTACCTGGGTGATCAACGTTCCGACCGGTTGGGTGGATCCGTTTGCCGTGGCGCATGGCAATGACAGTTCGTTCAGTTTTGCAGATGGTCATTCCGAGAATCACAAATTCACTGATCCGCAGACTCTAAAAAATACAAAAGCCCAATCGGAGGGCAGGGGGCAGTTTTATTGGCCAGGGGGTACTGCCAAAAACCCGGACTTCAAGTGGGTGCATGAGCGTTACAGGCACAAGAAATACAAGCCGATCTGATTCCTGTTTTTGGGCGATACTTTTGTCAAACCCCGCCGGTGTCCCGGCGGGGTTTTTACTTGATGTGCGGTGACTTGTTTTTTGGTTTTCCTACTTTTGAGCCTTGCGTGGGTGGGGTCGTTTTGCCAGTTTCCACGGTGCGCCGCCTCGGCGGCTGAGCCACAAACCGATCCTGTCATTTTCCGGTGGCGGGGGTTTCGGCCATCAAATCCAGTACAGAATATATGAATCGCCTACCGTTTGGGGCGCTTTTGTCGGTTTCGCTTGCGTTCGGGCTGACAGAAGGGCCCGTTTTCGCACAAGAGTCCAAGTTCGACGAAGCCCGCGCACATATCGAGAAATGGGTGCAGACGCGCCAGCTCATCTCCAGGAGGAGTGCCGATTGGCGCGTCGAGCAGGAGAACATCGGCCAGTCGATCGGCCTGTTGCAGAGGGAGATCGACCTGCTCAAGGAGGCGATCGACAAGAGCCAGCAGGTGGATTCCGAGGCCGATGCCGAGAAAAAACGGATTGCCCTGACCCTCGAGGATTTGAAGAAAGCGAACAAGGTGGTGGATGCCGCCCTGTGGGGGATGGAGCGCCAGGCGCTGGCGCTGATGGCCCGTTTCCCCGATCCGCTGAAGGATCGCACTTCCAACGTCCGTTCACGCATCCCGCTGAAGAAGGAGGATCTTCGGGGCCGTTCCGCCGCCGAGCGAATGCAGAACGTGGTGGCCATGCTCAACGAGGCGGACCGGTTCAACTCCGCCATCACGCTGGCGATCGAGGTGCGAAAGGACGCCGATGGGAAAGACCGGCAGGTGCAGGTTCTCTACCTCGGGCTTGGCCAGGCCTATTATGCGGACCAGGGCGGCACATTCGCCGGTGTCGGCGTGCCGGATGCCGAGGGGTGGGACTGGACGGTCAACGCCGAGCTTGGCACGACCATCCGGAAGGTCATCGACATTTACGAGAACGAGCGCAGCGCGGAATTCGTCCCGGTGCCGGTGAACATCAAATAAGGAATCGGGATGATGAAACAATTTACATTCGCCTTCACGCTGCTTTGCTCCGTTGCGCTTGGCCAAGCGCAGACCTTTGAGGCGGCGGCGGCCACGGCCAAGTCGGATCTGGACAAGGCACTGGTCGAGTTGAGTGCGTTGGAGAAAAAAATCGCCGACGAGAAGATCCCGCTGGCCCGTGAGTTGAACACGCTCGAGAGCGAGGTCATCGCCAAGCGCCGCGAGCATGCGGATGCCAAGCGCCTGCAGGACCGCAAGTCGGTGGACCTGAGCAAGCTGAAGGCGGAGGAAAAGGGGTTCACGGATCAAAACGACTACCTGCGCAAGACGCTGCTGGAGGAGTATATCCGGCGCTTCGAGACGCGCGTCCATGCCAGCGAGAAGGAGCAGTACCAGTCGATCGTCAAGGATGCCCGTGAGACCAACGACAATCCATCCAGCCCGGCCGAGTCGGTGTTCACCAAGCAGTTGACCGTCGTGCAGGCGGCGCTTGACCGGCTCGACAACCTTTTGGGCGGGCACGTTTATGACGGCACGGCGCTGAACATCGAGGGCGTTGCCGAGCGGGGCAAGTTTGCCGTGATTGGCCCGTTGGTCGTGTTCGCGGGCAACGACGGCAAGGCCGGCTTGGCCGAGCAGTTGCGCGGCTCGACGGAGGCGACGCTCATCGACATCGGCCCGGAGTACCAGGCGGGGATCGCCGCCGTGATCGGCACCAGCCGAGGCCAACTGCCGCTCGACTCGACGATGGGCAACGCGCTCAAGATCAAGCAGGTGGAGGAAACGTGGTGGGAACACATCAACAAGGGCGGGGTGGTGATCTGGCCGCTGTTGGCGCTTGGCCTGGCGGCTGCGCTGGTGGCGCTGATCAAGTGGGTGCAGTTGGCCAGGCTGCAGCAGGTGCGTCCCGGTGATTTGCAATCGATCCTCGACCGTGTGAACGACAACGACCCGGCCTCCGCCCTGGCCTTGGCCAAGCGCATCAGGGGCCCCGCCGGCCAACTGCTCGAGACGGCCATTCAAAGCACCGGGGAGAGCAAGGAGATGATCGAGGAAATTCTTTACGAGAAAATGCTGCACGCCAAGCCGAAGCTGGAGAGCATGCTGCAGTTCATCTCGCTGGCGGCGGCGACGTCGCCGCTGCTTGGTTTGCTCGGCACCGTCACCGGCATGATCAACACCTTCAAGTTGATCACCGTGTTCGGCACAGGCGATCCCAAGCGGCTTTCCTCCGGCATCTCGGAGGCATTGGTGACCACCGAGTACGGCCTGATCATCGCTGTGCCGTGCCTGTTGCTTTACGCGCTGCTGTCGCGCAAGTCCAAGGGCATCCTTGCCAGCATGGAGCAGACAGCGGTCGGTTTCATAAACGGCTTGGCGATAAAAAACGGACGTTGATTGATGGGCGACACTCTCGAGTACATCGTTGAAACTTGGCAATCCGGCGGGGTGGTGATGCTGCCGTTGCTGTTGGTGGCGCTGTTGATCTACACCGTGGCCACGAGTCTGCTGCTGAACTTCCGGCAGCGCGGGTACAAGCATCTCGACGACGAAACCGTGGTCGACTGGGTGCGGTCACCCGGGAAGAGCGAGGGCGAAGTGGGAGAGATCATCCGCTACACGCAGGACGAAGTCGGGAAACTGGATGAAGTGTACAGTCGTTTCTCGGAGGTGTTCGCCTCCCGGTTGCCGTTTTTTGAGCGGCGCTTGATTTTCCTCAACACCCTCGTGGCCACCGCGCCGCTGCTGGGCCTGTTGGGGACCGTGATGGGAATGCTGGTGACATTCAAGGGGCTCTCGGTGGGCGGCGGCAAGCTGGTAGACGTGGTGGCCAGCGGCATCTCGGAGGCGCTGATCACCACCGAGATGGGCCTGTTAATCGCCGTGCCGGGCTACTTCATGGCCTACGCCATCAAGCGAAACAAGGAGGAGTACGAGGCATTCCTGGTGCGATTGGAGAGCCTGACCCTGCAACAATTCAAACGAAAGCTGGCGGCATCGTGAGGGGACGACGATCCATCATGGGGGCCGAGGAGGCGATGGACATCAACATGTCGCCGTTGATCGACATGGTGTTCATCCTTCTGATTTTCTTCATCGTCACCACCGTGTTCGTCGAGGAGACCGGCGTGGAGGTTGAGAAGCCGGAGGCGGCCTCCGCGATGCAGCTCGACAAGAACAGCGTTCTCATTGCGGTGACCTCCAAGGGCCAGGTCGTCTATGGCGGCAAGGAGATCGGCGTGAACGGGGTGCGGGCAATTGTCCGCCGGTTGACCAGCAAGGAGGACATGCCGGTGATCATCCAGGTGGACGAGGGCGCCAAAGCCGGCCTGGTGGTGCGGGTGATCGACGAGTCCAAGCTCGGTGGCGCCAAGAGCATCAGTCTCTCCGCCGATTTGCCGTAGCCACACGTCATGCGAAAGGTATTCCAGGTCGAGACAAGAAACACGGGAGTCCTGTGGGGGTTGACCGGTGGCCTGCTGATTTCGCTGCTTCTGTTCCTGATTCTGCCCTTTACGCAGAAACTTTCCGGCTCAAACCCAAAAAACCTGCTCCTCAGGGTGGACGTGTCCCTGCCACCGCCCCCGCCGCCCCCCCCCCCCCCCCCCCCCCCCTCCCGAGGAAGAGGAGGAGGAGGAAAAACCGGAACTGCAGGAGGAACAGCAGATGCTGACCTTGAGCCAGCTCGAGCTTGCGCTCAATCCCGGCGCGGGCGGCGTCGGCATCTACGCCGGGTTGAACCCGAGAGTGTCGACCGACGCCATCGCGGAGATGAAAATTTTCGACCTCTCGGAAGTGGATCGCGAGCCGCGTCCGCTGGTGCGGATCCCGCCGCAGTACCCGCCCAAGCTGTTGTTGAACCGCGTCAAGGGGCGGGTGGACGTGTCAATTGTGATCGACGAGGAGGGCCGGGTGACGGATTACAAGGTGCGCCGCACCACCCACGCCGATTTCACCCGGGCGGTCACCCGGGTGATCAAGCGATGGAAATTCAGCCCGGCAATCAAGGACGGCAGAAAGGTCGCTGTGAGAAAAATTCAACCTTTTTATTTCGGAGAACAACGATGAAACAGACGAACAAAAACCGACGCAGCGCACTTGGTTTGCTGATGGTGCTTGGCCTGCTGGCCCCGGCGCTTGGCCAGGCGCAACCCAGCTTTGCCAAGACAATGCAGTTTTGGAAAGACCCCGAGTTCATCAACAAGTTCATGGCCAGCTACGGCGTCAAGTCCGAGGTGGAGCCGAGGATCAACGCCGATGAAAAGGAACTGTTCGACGAGCTCATCGCGCAGATACAGACCGATCCCAACCAGGCGATCACCATGTTGATCAAGGCCATCACGCCTGACTCGAGCGCGGCGCTGGACTTCACGCTCGCCAACCTGTACGTGCAGTCGACCAACTACTCCAGGGCGGTGGTGCATTACCGGCTGGCGATCAAGAAGTTCCCGGATTTCCAGCGCGCCCACATGAACCTTGGCGTGGTGTTGATCCAGTTGAACCGGCATGCGGAGGCGCAAAAGGAACTCGTGCGCACGCTCGAGCTGGGCGGCGAGGACGGCAACATCTACGGCCTCATCGGCTACTGCCACCTGATCGGGGAAAAATATCTCTCAGCCGAGGCGGCCTACCGCAAGGCGATTCTGTTCTCGCCGGACAAGCTCGACTGGAAACTCGGCATCGCCCAGTGCCAGTTGCAGCAGCAAAAGTACGGCGAGTGCGTGACGTTGTTCGGCGAACTGATCCAAAAGGATCCGGACAACGCCGACTACTGGCTGCACCAGGCCAACGCCTACCTCGGGCTGGCTGAATCACAAAAAGCGGCGACCAACTACGAGGTCGTCCGCCGCATGGGCAAGGCCGATGCCAAGGTGCTCAATCAACTCGCCGACATTTACATCAACGAGGGCACATACGACCTAGCCTTCGCGGCGTACCGCGATGCCGCCGCTGCCGACAAGGAAAACGAAGTCGCCCCGCCGATTCGCGCGGCGGACATCCTGATCTCGATCGGGGAATTTGACCGGGGCAACTTGTTGCTCGCGCAGATTCGCTCGATCCACAAAAACCAGTTCAACGAAGCCGACAGGCTGAAGATCCTGCAACTCGAGGCCCGCGTGCAGTTGGCCAAGGGCGAGGAGGCCAAGGCCATCAGGACGCTCGAGCAGATCGTTGACAGGGATCCGCTGGACGGCGAGTCGCTGCTCCTGCTGGCCGACTATTACGGACGCAATGACAACGTCGAGAAGGCCGAGCTGTTCTTCCAACGCGCCGAGCAACTGGACGATTTCGAGGTGCGGGCCAAGATCACTCACGCGCAGTTTTTGGTGCACCGCAGCCAGTACGCCAAGGCAGTGCCGCTGCTCAAGTCGGCCCAGGCCAAGCGCCCGCGTGACAGCGTGCAGCGCTACCTCGACCAGGTCGTGAAGTTGGCCCGCCTGGCCAAGGGCTAAGGCCAAGCGCGCTTCAAAAACGCTTGGGGCGGCCAAGCACTGCCCGTAGAGTGGCGGCGCAGCATGGGTTCCGTCCGTCTCCTTCCAGAAATCGTCGCCAACCAGATCGCCGCCGGCGAGGTGGTCGAGCGCCCGGCCAGCGTGGTGAAGGAACTGGTCGAGAACGCGCTCGACGCCGAGGCCACGCGCATCACCGTGGACATACAGGCCGGCGGCCGCAGCCTCATCCGCGTGGCCGACAACGGTTCCGGCATGAACCGCGACGACGCGCTGCTTTGCCTCGAGCGCCACGCGACCAGCAAGATTCAAGTGGCGGAGGACCTGGCCTCGATCGGCACGATGGGATTTCGCGGCGAGGCGATCCCCAGCATCGCCAGCGTGAGCCGCATGGCGCTGACCACGCTGACAAGCGACAACGAGGCCGGCGAGGGGACGCGTATCGACATTCATGCCGGGAAGATCCGCGCAGTGGAATCGGCCGGGCACGCTGTCGGCACCACGGTCGAGGTGCGCTCGCTGTTTTACAACCTGCCGGCACGGCGCAAGTTCCTGCGCATGCCGGAAACCGAGCGCAGCCACATCCAGCACTTCATGACGCTGGCGGCGCTGGCCAACCCGGCGGTGGGGTTCGTGTTCAACAACGACCAGCGCAAGGTGTGGGAGCTGCCGCCGTGCAGGATGGATGACAGTCCCGACTCCCAGCTTTCCGCCGTGCGCGAGCGCATGGCGGCGCTGCACGGCGAGGGCATCAGCCTGCTGAACGTCGATTCCAGCGGCGACTACCGCGTGGCCAAGGCGATCCCGGACGATCCCGGAATCGACATGCAGTGGGACGGCCAAACGACGGTGCGAACCTGGGGCTTGATCGGCGCGCCGGGCGTGTCGCGCTCGACCCGCGCCAACCAGCACCTGTTCGTGAACCGCCGGCCCATCGAGAATCGCAGCCTCAACCGCGCGTTGATGGAGGGCTACCACACCGCGCTGATGAAGGGGCAGTTCCCGGTCTGCTGCCTGTTCATCGAGATCGACCCGGGCGAGGTGGACGTCAACATCCACCCGGCCAAGCGCGAGGTGAAGTTCCACCACGAGCGGGATGTACGGCGACTGCTCACGCAGGCCGTGCAGGAAACGCTGCTGGCGTTTCACAGCCGGAAGCCAACGCCGACGCTCACTCCGGTTGACGAGCCGGTGGACGTGATGCCCAGTTCACCGGCGGCGATCCCGGCGCAGCAGGAGCTTGGGGACGGGCCGGTCCCGGCCGCGCTTGGCCAAGCGCAACCGGTTGCGCCGCAACACGACCCTCTGCCCGCTCCGACCGGCCAGACGGATGGCGCGCCGGTGCCGCTGCTTCATGTGCCGCTGCGCTTGGTCGGCGTGGTCGGCAAGCTGTACGTCGTGCTCGAGTCGGATAAGGGCTTGGTGTTGATGGATCAACACGCCGCGCACGAGCGGGTGCTGTACGAGCAGATGCTCCGGCGCATGGAGTCGGAGGGCCGGGCGGCCTCGCAAAAACTGCTGCTACCGGAGACGGTGGAGTTGCCGCCAAGGGAGGCGCGGTTCCTCAGCGGGACAATGGAGACGCTCAACCGGCTGGGCGTGGGCCTGAGCGAGTTCGGCGAGCGAACCTTCCTGCTCGACGCTCTGCCGCCGTTTGTCAAGGCAGCCGACTCGCGCAAATTTGTCCTCGAGCTGGTGGACAGGCTGCAGGCAGCCGGTGAGGGTGTAAATGCGCTGCGGCTCGGAGAGGACGTGATCGCCAAGACCGTCTGCCGCCATGCGGTGAAGGCCAACGACGCGTTGCGGGAGGAGGAGTTGCAGAATCTCGTGGACGACCTGCGGCGTTGCGAGATGCCGTACACCTGCCCGCACGGGCGGCCGACGATCATCGAGATGAACTACCTTGAGCTGGAGAAAAAATTCGGCCGAATCCAGTAGGGGAGTTTTTAGTGAGGCACGCGCTTGGCCGGGCGGGGCGGGTGTGTCGCGGGAGCCAAGCTCCCTCTCCCAATGGGCGAGACGGGAAATTCAGATTTGGACATTCCGTTCGATATTCATCGTCCAATCAGCTTTGGAAAACCAATACCGAACACCGAACAAGGAATGTCGAAGGACGAAGTTCCCTGCTCCCTCTCCCAGCGGGAGAGGGCCGGGGAGAGGGAGAACGCATTCCATGGTTTTTGGGGCGAGGTGGAACTTGCCCCTCCCATGCAGCCTTATCTTGAAACTGAAAACTGAAAACGTGAAAGTTACTCCACTATCATCTTGAGCAGGAACTCGATGTTGTTCTCGGTTTTTTTCAGCTTGCCGAGCAGCAGTTCCATGCCCTCGACCGGCGGAACACCGGTGAGCGCGCGGCGCAGCGTGATGATGCGCGGCAGTTCCTGCGGGTGGTAGAGGAGTTCCTCCTTGCGGGTGCCGGACAACTCGACGTTGATGGAGGGGAAGATGCGGCGATCGACCAGTGAGCGGTCGAGTTGCACCTCCATGTTGCCGGTGCCCTTGAATTCCTCGAAGATGACCTCGTCCATCCGTGAGCCGGTGTCGACCAGGGCGGTGGCGCAGATGGTGAGCGAGCCGCCTTCCTCAACGTTCCGGGCCGCGCCGAAGAAGCGCTTGGGCTTGTGCAGGGCGTTGGCGTCCACGC
>CAUZVJ010000076.1:0-9742 GCA_963583225.1 Verrucomicrobiia bacterium | reverse complement strand
CGTGCTCTGGCTCCACACCGATCCCGCCCACTACAGGACCGCCATCGCCGGCGAAGGCCCGCGCGCCACGCCAACAATTCACAACGGGATGGTTTACACGCTTGGCGCCACCGGCACGCTGAACTGTCTCGAGTTGACAACCGGCAAGCCGGTTTGGCAGCGCAACATCGCCGCTGATGCCGGACTGAATCTCGACGATCCGGTTGACCAAACCGGACTGTCCGCCAATCGCAACAAAGCCAAGGAGTGGGGCTACGCCAGTTCACCGCTGATAGTGGATGACAAAGTCGTCGTCAACTCGGGCGGCGACAAAGGGAAATCCCTTGCGGCCTACCACTTGGCAACCGGCGAGCCGGCTTGGTCCGGCGGCAGCAGTCGCGCCGGATACAGCTCCGCGCGCTTGGCCAAGCTGCACGGCCAGCAACAAATTTTGATTTTCAACCAGGACGCCCTGGCCGCCCACTCTCCCGACGACGGCTCGGTCATTTGGCAGTTTGACTGGAACGTCCCCTTTCCGCACGTGTCCATGCCGGTGGCCCTGCCGGACAACAAAATCCTGATCAGCCTCGGCTATGGCAAAGGCAGCAAACTGGTTCAAGTTGGTTTCGACAATGGCAGTTTTACGACGGAGGAACTCTGGAAATCAAATCGGATGAAGGCCAAGTTCACGAACCTGATTTTTCACAACGACCATATTTTCGGGCTCGATGACGGCATATTTGCCTGCATCGACGCCAGGCGCGGTCGGCGAAAATGGAAGGATGGCCGTTACGGCCACGGGCAAATCCTGCTTCGCGGCAACCACATCCTTGTCATGACCGAAAACGGCAAAGTCATTTTGCTCGAGGCCGATCCGGAAAAACAGATCGAGTTGACCCGGTTCGCCGCGCTCGACGGCAAAACGTGGAACCCCCCCGCCCTGGCCGGCGAATATTTGCTCGTCCGTAATCACCGCGAGGCCGCCTGCTACAAACTGCCACTGGCCAAACCGGCTGAAGCCGCCGCACAATGAAGGAAGACTACGTGCGACGGAAGGAGCGCTGGGCGCAAAAGATGTCCGGCAAGGAGCGCCCTGTCCGCCCCAACGCCGGACGACTCCCCGCCGGCCAACACGAGGTCAGCAACTTTCCCGTGCTCGACTTGGGCGTGCACCCGGAAATCCCGCTCGACGAGTGGTCGCTGAAAATTGACGGCGAAGTTGAAAACCCGGTGACGCTCAACTGGGAACAGTTCATGGCGCTGCCGCAGTTTCGCGACGTGAGTGACTTTCACTGCGTCACAACTTGGAGCCAGTTCGACATGGAGTTTTCGGGCGTCGCCTTCTTTACGCTGGCCGAACTCGTCAAGCCCAAGCCAGACGCGACGCACCTGTTTTTCAGCGGTTACGACGACTACACCACCAACACCACCCTCGACGCCTGCATGGATGACGATGTGATGATCGCCCACTCATGGAACGGTGAGCCGCTGCCATTGGAGCACGGCGGCCCGGCGCGCATGATCATCCCCAAGCTCTACGCGTGGAAAGGGGCCAAGTTCATCCGGGAAATCATCTTCCGCGACCACGACGAACTTGGTTTCTGGGAGCAACGCGGCTACTCGAACACCGCCGAACCGTTCAAGGAAGATCGCTTCTCCTGAGCTTGGCCAAGCGCTTGGCTAGGCGAGCAGGCCGTCGATGATTTTGGGGGTTTCCTCCGGACCGATGAGGCGCTGATCCAACCCCTGATACCGGTAGCTGAAGGTGAACGGATCGAGCCCCAGCAGATGCAGGATGGTCGCCTGCAGGTCGTGCACGTGCACCGGATTCCTGGCCACGGTGTAGCCCAGTTCATCCGTCTCGCCGTAGGTGATGCCGTGGTTCAAACCGCCGCCGGCCATCCAGACGGTGAAGCAGTCCGGATGATGGTCGCGGCCGAGAAACTTTGAGCCGTTGCGCTTTTCGTTCATCGAGGTGCGCCCAAATTCGCCACCCCAAACCACGAGCGTCTCGTCGAGCAACCCGCGTTGCTTGAGATCCCGCAGCAATGCCGTGACCGACTTGTCGTTCGAGGCACATTTCCTCGGCAGCTCCTTGACGAGGTCATTGCTGGCGGATGTGCCGTGGAAGTCCCAGCCCCAGTCGAACAACTGCACGTAGCGGACACCCTGCTCCACCAGGCGGCGGGCGAGCAGGCAGTTGTTGGCAAAGGAGGCCTTGCCGGGTTGCGCGCCATACTGCTCGAGCGTGGACTGCGATTCGCGGGCGATGTCCATCACCTCCGGCACGCTGATCTGCATGCGGTACGCCAACTCATACTGGTTGATGCGCGTCAACGTCTCGGGGTCGCCGATCTCACGGTACTCCTGCTCGTTGAGTTTCCTGAGCGCATCCAGGCTGCGGCGGCGCACGTCGCGGCTCATGCCTTTCGGATTGGACACGTACAAAATCGGGTCGCCGGTACTGCGGCATTGCACGCCTTGGAACACCGACGGCAGATAACCGCTCCCCCAAAGGCTCTTGCCTCCCGACGGATCGGTGCCGCTGGAGATGAGCACCACAAAGCCCGGCAGGTTTGCATTCTCCGAGCCGAGCCCATAAGTGATCCACGACCCCATCGATGCCGAGCCGTTGCGGGGCGAGCCGGTGTAGAGCAGCATCTGCGCGGGCGCGTGGTTGAACTGGTCGGTGTGCATCGACTTCACGAACGTGAGGTCGTCCGCCAACCCGGGCAGCGTGGGATACATATTGCTGAACCACTGCCCGTTCTGTCCGTGTTGCGCGAATGTGTGCGGCGAGCCCAGCAGCTTGGGATGCCCCTTGATGAACGGCAGCCGACGGCCCTCGATGAACTCCTTCGGGCACGGCTTGTTGTCCAGCTTGTTCAACATCGGCTTGTAGTCGAACAAGTCCAACTGCGGCGGCGATCCGGCCATGTGCAGGTAGATCACGTTCTTGACCTTGCCGGCCGCCCGCGGCACGCGCGTGGCGAGCGGATTCGCCGCACCCGCCCTGTTCATCAACGAGCCAAGCGCCAGCGAGCCAAGCCCCATTTGGCACCGCCGCAAAAAGTGCCGCCGAGTGATAAACTGTGCCTGTGCGTCGTGCAGATTCATTCCGGATAAGTTAGCCCATCATCAGCCCTTCATCAAGAGGGCATCCAGATTCAACAACACGTTGGCCACGACAGTCAACGCCGCCATTTCCGGCAACTCCGCCCCGTCCGGCACGGGGACCGTTTTGCCAAAAAGTTCCTTCGCTGCTCCCGGCTCATTGCGGAAGTGCGCCAACTCACCATCGAACAACGAGACCAGCGCGGCCAGGCGATTTACCTCCACCGGCTTGGCCAAGGCGAGCCGCAGGGCAAACTTCAGCCGATCCTCCGTTGAGTCGCCGCCCTCGGCAAAGATCCGGTGCGCCAGCGCCTGGGCGAACTCAATGTACACCTCGTCATTCAGCGTCACGAACGACTGCAGCGGCGTGTTGGTGCGGATGCGGCGCACGGTGCAAATCTCCCGGCTCGGCGCATCAAAAGTCGCCATCGACGGATACGGAACCGTCCGCCGCAGGAAGGTGTAAAACCCGCGCCGATACCGATCCTCACCGCGACTTGTCGCCCAGTCGCGTTGTCCGTTGAACGCCGCCTGCCACAGGTTCGGCGGCTGCGGCGGATAGACGGACGGCCCGTGCATCTTCATGCTTCGCAGGCCGCTCAACGCCAACGCCTGGTCGCGCACCATCTCCGCCTCCAGACGGAATCGCGGCCCGCGGCCAAGCCGGACGTTCTGCGGGTCGCGCTTGGCCAAGCCGCCCTGCACCTTGGCCGACTGCCGGTACGTCGACGACATCACCATCGTCTTGAGCAACTGCTTCACATCCCAGCCGCCTTCGCGGAACTCCACCGCCAGCCAGTCGAGCAACTCCGGGTGGTCGGGGATGTTCCCCTGCGTCCCAAAATCCTCCTCCGTGTCGAGCAGGCCGCGGCCGAAAAGCTGCGCCCAAAACCGGTTCACCGCCACACGCGCTGTCAGCGGATTGTCCGGCTGCAACAGCCACCGGGCCACACCCATCCGGTTGCGCGGCGTGCCCTTGGCCGGCGAATGAAACGATGCCGGGAAACCGGCTTCCACCGCGCTGCCATTGCTCAAAAAACTCCCCTTAATCATCAGGTGCGTCTCTCGCCGCTTGGCCTTGGCCAGTTCGCGCATGTACGGCGTGGTGACGATCGAGTCATTGACCTTCTTGTGCTGCTTGCGCTTGGCCTCGATAGCCTTGCGGGCCGGCTCCAGTTGCTTGGCGAACGTCCGGTAGTGCGCGGCGATTTTCTTCGACTGCGGCTTGGTTCGCTTGGCTTCGTCAACCAACAGCACCGGCAAAATGTCCTCCGGAAAGTCGACGCCCCGGACGGCAAAATAAAACCCGCTCTTCTTGTCGTTGTTGACGATCTTCAGCAACAGTTCGCTTTCTCCCTTGGGCAGATTCACACTCACCGTTTCCTGGCCGGCCTTGGCCGCACGCTTGGTTTTTTTCGACAACACCTCGCGGCCGTTGACCCACGCCTTGATGCCATCCCCGCTGCCAAGTGAGAGTTGCTGCGTCCCGGCAATGATCGCGTTCACTTTGCGCCGCAAATACACCACCGAGTTGTCCCCCGACTCGAGCACATGCACTTTGCCATCGCCCCATTCCGGCTTGGCCACCCACTCGACCGCACCTGCCTCCGCCCCGGATTGCGTGAACACCTGCACCTCGGCCAGCGACAAGATCGGCTCCTTGCGGCTGTCCAGCGGCAGCAACTCAATCCGCACAACCGATACTTTCCCATCGGCTTCAACCGGCACCGCAAACCCCTCATTCGGCTTCGGACTGCCCTTGCCGTCTGCAAACAAGTCCTTCTCGAACAACGGCTTGCGATCAGCGTCCAGCGCCAGCACCCGAAAAGCCGACAGGCGTTCCGGTAATTCCAGGCGGTTCCAAATAACGACCTGCGTCACATCGGTTGGCTCGGCCAATTCCACCTCCCACCACGGCGACTTGTCGGATGGATTCTGCGTGTGCGTCACCGTCTTGTCCGCGAATGTGCCGGAGGTGTTGCCGTCGATCGCCAGTTTGGCTTCGCCGTCGTTCGACGTGGACGACTGCCGGGCTTTGCCGCGTGGCGCGACGTTCTCGCCGATGGCCAGGCGCTCCGGGCCGAACGCCCTGGCAAATGCGCTGTCAAAGTCATCCGCCCCGAACGGCCCGGCAATCTCCCAGTCGGAAAGCTGCGGCTTCGGCTTGGCCAAGTCGCGCAGCGACTTGAGTTCCCATTTACGCTGCCCCTTGGCCAAGGCCGGCGTGTTCACGTTGAGCTTGGCCTGCAACGCATCAATCTCATCGTCAATGGCGGCCAAGCGCTTGGTTTGGTCGTCGGTTGGATACGGCAGGCGCGGCGAGTCGTTGTTGTTGTCGGCGTCCTCCGTCTGGTTGAACATCGCGTAAAACTGGTAGTACTCCGTTTGCGTGATCGGATCGTACTTGTGCGAGTGGCACTTGGCGCAGCCCATCGTCAACCCCATCCAGACCTGCATCGTCGTGTCCACCCGGTCTCGCACCGCCTCGACGCGAAACTCTTCGTCATCGGTGCCGCCCTCGGTGTTGGTTTTCGTGTTGCGATGAAACGCCGTTGCCAGCAACTGGTCGCGCGTCGGCTCAGGCAACAGATCGCCGGCCAACTGCTCGATCGTGAATTGGTCGTACGGCATATTTTGGTTGAGCGCGTCAATCACCCAATCGCGGTATTTCCAAATCACCCGAAGCGGATCGGAACCGTATCCCGCCGAGTCGGCGTAGCGCGCCAAGTCGAGCCAGACGCGCGCCCAGCGTTCGCCATAGACCGGACGCGACAACAGATCGTCCACGAGCAGCTCGTAGGCATTTGCCCGCTTGTCATTGATAAATGTCTCCACTTCCGCCGGGATCGGCGGCAGCCCGGTCAGGTCGAGTGACAGGCGGCGAATGAGAGTATAGCGATCGGCCGTTTCACTGGGACGATCCTCCGTCGCCTCGAGTCCGGAGAGGATAAAATGATCGATGCCATTCCTCGCCCAGGCCTGATCGTTTACCTTGGGGAGATGCGGCCGACTCGGTGGTGTAAACGCCCAGTGCCGGTCATAAGGCGCACCTTCATCGATCCACTCACCGATCGTGTCAATTTCCTCCAGGGTCAACTCGTGCCCGGAATCCTCCGGCGGCATCCGGTCGCCGGAATCGGCGTTGGTGATGCGGGCGAACAACTCACTCTTGCCGCGGTCCCCGGGCACGACCGCCGGCACTCCCTCGCGCTCGGCCAAGGCTCCCTCGCGGACGTCGAGCCGCAGATCGGCCTTGCGGGCTTTCCCGTCCGGGCCATGGCAGGCGAAACAGTTCCGCGACAGCACCGGCCGGATATCGCGATTAAAATCCACCGCCTCGACCGCCACCACCTGGCCAAAGCCAAGCGCCCCGGCAAAACCGATCACCCAATTGATCAACCCGCTTTTCATCCGTGAGCAAATGCTCGCACAACTGCTAACGCAAGGGAGCGTGCCCCGCTACTTCTTTTTCCCATAAAATTGCGCGATTATTGCCCCAAATGAAGGAAATGGCTTTCAAAACAGTGAATCCGAAGCTATGGGTTCCTCCGCCATCGTGGCTTGGGCCAGTTTAGCTCAGTTGGTAGAGCACTCGATTTGTAATCGAACGGTCGTCGGTTCGAGTCCGACAACTGGCTCCATTCCCGTCGATCTCCCACCCTCACTTGTGTCATCTGGCACAAGCGCACCAAAGCACTTCCCCGCTTGAACGCAGTAGGGAAATGAAACACCTCCTACCCACAACAACCGCAGCCACGCTGCTGCTCTTCGGTAAGCAGTGTTTGGGCTTGCCCTGATTTTTCATTTGCCTCACAGCTTGGTCGTCCGATGAGGTGTTTCCCAACATTGCTGGCGGTGCTGACACTGAACTGGGCAAGCTTGGCCAAGGGCGACAAGGCGATGTCGGTCGACGTGGTGCAAATCACGCGCGGGCCGTACACGCACTTCTTCGGCTACATCGGACATGTGCAAAATATTCCATGGAACAAAAGCGGGCGCTTTATCGTCGCGTTGCAGACCGCTTTTCACGATCGCATGCCCGGCCCGAACGATCCGGCCAACGTCGTACTGATCGACACTCAAAACGACTACCGGGTGAAAGTGGTCGACCAGTCGCGGGGGTGGAACCCTCAACAAGGAACCATGTTTTACTGGAACCCGGCCAAGCCGGAGACGCAGTTTTTCTTCAACGATCGCGATCTCAAAACAGGCAAGGTGTTCTGCGTTCTCTATGATATCGAGCAGACCAAGAGAGTTCGTGAATACCGCTTTGACGACACGCCGGTTGGCAACGGTGGCGTGGCTCAAAACGGTGGCTGGTTTCTCGGGCTGAACTACGCGCGGATGGCAAGGTTGCGCCCCGTGACCGGATACAAAGGCGCTTGGGATTGGACTGAAGGCAAAGCTCATCCGAAAAACGATGGTCTGTTCAGGATCAATGTCCAAACCGGCAAAAAGCAGTTACTCGTGTCGTTTCATCAAATGGCAAATGAACTCAAAGCGCTCGGTCGCGTTGTGAAAAACAGCCATCTGTTCATCAACCATTCGCTCTCAAACCGCGAGGGAGATCGGATTTTCTTTTTCGCGAGAGCAGGCTGGAGCGGGCAAAGGGGGAAAACAATCAACCACCCCTTCATTACGACCGACAAGGGTGAGAACCTTCGCTCCAACCGAATCCATATCGGCGGGCACCCGGAGTGGGACTACGGGCACCGGATGATTGGCCGATTGGGCGATCGACAAATCCTGTTCGACACGGATCAGCAACTCGTCGCCGGCACACTCGGCACTCCGGAGATTTTTCCGAACGCAGAGGGAGACATCGCGCTTTCTCCGAATGGAAAACTGTTCGTCAACGGCCACAAGGATCGCCGCAGGAAGGCCAATTTCTACACAATCTACCGCCGAGAAGATGGGGCACATTTTCGGACAAATGGATTCAGCATCGGCGACTGGCAGTCCGGAGACTTGCGGCAGGATCCCTCCCCATGCTGGAACCGCACCAGCGACCAGATCCTCGTCCCCGGCGTCAGTAAAGACGGCAAATCCCGCCAACTGTTTATTTTGAAGTTGAAGCAATAGTCCGGCAATCGTCTTGAAACATGGGTGGTGTGGGTCGAGAATCTTGGGCGTTGAAACCGTATCTTGACGTTTCATTTTTTTGCCGACATTTTGTTTTGTTGCTGGCGGTTGCTTCGTTTTCTTCTTTTCAAGTGATGGGAAAAGATCGATCGGTGGTGACGGATCAGGATCGGCAATTTTGGTCATTTCAACCGCTTCAAAAAAACGCCGCTCCTCTGGCGAGTGATCGTTGGATTCGAAGTCCGATCAACGGTTTTTTTTTGAAAAATCCGCGAAGAAAATCAAAGACCTGCACCGGAGGCTCCCAAACGCCTTTGGCTCCGACGTGTTACGTTCGATCTAACCGGCCTTCCCCCGACCCCCCAAGGAGTTTAAGAGATTTTCAGCGGACGACAGCAGGGAGGCCTACGCTCGGGTTGTTGATCGATTGCTCTCATCCAGGCACTACGGTGAACGCTGGGCCTCACACCGACTCGATGGAGTGCGATACGTCGAGGAAGTCGGCTACTACAATTTCGCCGACCTGGGCTGGCGATATCGAGATTGGGTGATTCGCGCGCTGAACAACGACATGCCGTACGACCAGTTTATCCTCCACCAAATTGCGGGCGACCTTTCTGCTGCATGCCTGTAACTGTACGATTTAATGTTCGCACCCAGCGCGGCCCTTGTCCACCAGGCAGCCGCCGTGTTCATCCTGGCCGGCTATGTACTTCGCCGTGGCCAGTTCGTTGAACCGATCAACACTTCTCTTGGCGATCTCTTCCGGGGTCAGGTCGCAACTGACCACACCCAGCGGCGGCAGTTCTTGCAGCGTGCGTATCGTCTTAACCTCCACAGCTTGGCCTCCTATCGTCGTCGTGTGCGTGATGCCGCGGCTTCTGTTTGCCTTCCAGTCGCCCGTGCCTAGTCCGCGCTTGGCCAACCATTCGTCCGCCTTGCGGTTGAAATCGCGACATTCCGCCATCGTTATCTTCGGGATTTCACGGTCATGCGCCGTCCTTTGTAGTTCTTTTCCGTTGTACTTAATCATCGTTGAAATTCAAAATTAGCTGGTTCATGTTTCCGCCGTGAAATGTCCCAAGTGTAGCCATTAACAAGATTTCAGTCCCCTCGGTGCCTGCGAGACTTGCGGACGGTCTGACTGGGCGATCAGCGGCTCGGGTGAGTTGTTTGCCAAAAATTCCAACCCATCGATCGTCTGCTTACACTGCGACCGCGGCTTTAAGGAAGTTCCTTGTGAAAAATGCGGTGCAACCATCCTTGGCAGTTGGTTAAATAAACAGGAACCCCCAAGGATACGGGGTTTTGCCTCGTGTTCTTCGTGATTGCAGTTATCATGATCTTGCTTACAATATATTACAGTAATACAGAGTGGTTTGTACCAGACCTCGACCCATAGCAGCTTTAATCACCGCACCCCCGGATACCTCGGTGACCGGCCCGTTTGCCGGTACACGTCGCCCCCTTGGCCAAGCGCGTGGCCAAGGTATCATTCAGGTCAATTCACGCTGCAAAAGCTGATGCCTGACTTGCCGCGCGATCGCATTTGTGTTGTAATGGGCGC
>CAUZVJ010000075.1:0-9821 GCA_963583225.1 Verrucomicrobiia bacterium | reverse complement strand
CCATCCCCAGACCCTCCACCTCTCTCCCCCTATAGGCACTTCCTATCCTACCCTCCTACCCACTAAATTCTCCGAAGAACCTTTTATTTATCAATAAAAATAAACGGGAATGGATCGTACCCAAAATCACAGCCGCAACCGATGGATACAAAAAATTGTCCTACGATCTTGAGTACGGAATTGTAAACGATAAGAAATTCAAACTCAGGCAAACGAAGAAGGCCCGAGTTCAATTTCTTGTTAGGCTTTTTGCGAAAGACTTTGTTATCGGGCAAAAATGGAGTCCAACGGAAATCAGAAACATTGTCACGCCTCCATTGTATGACGCGGCGTTTAAACGGCTCCGTCCAAACGACAAACCGGAGATTACCTATCTGGGGAAATCGAAGATTAAAATTCAATGGTATACCGGCGTGTTGGAGTCGGCTCCCACTCTGGCCGGGCCTTGGAGCAGCGAAGAACAAGAAAGTCCACTGATCTTGAACGTTGACGAAGGCATGGAGTTTTATCGATTGAGAGCGCGAGTCGGCGGTCAGTAAATCCCGCTGTCTCAAAACATTGCAAGGCAACATTGGGAGGCTCCGGAAAACCGCAGCTTTCTGTTTTCGCAGTCGCTTGGCTCACGGCACGGCGAGGCAAACGAGTTCGTTTCTGCTGCGGACATAGAGGCGGCCGTTGGCTAAGGCCGGTTGGCTGCGTGCGCCGGAGCCGACGACTTGCGCCCGGCTGATCTCCTGCCAACCCGCCGGGGTCGCTTGGCCAAGCACCAACTCGCCACTCTCCATCAACGCCAGTAATCGGTCGCCGCAAAGCAGCATCAGGCAGTCGCCGAAATCATCCACGCTCCAGCGCACCTTGCCGGTGGCCAACTCGACGCAGCGCAGCGCCGGAACCGGCGTTACATCTGCCCGCCCATGCGTGCCGTAAATGAACCCGCCCCGGTGCATCACGCTCGCGTACTGGCTCGAGAGGCTCGTGTCGTTCGACCAAACTTTTTTGTAACTGTCTGCCGATGCCAGCAACACGAGCGCGCCGGTGTTGTAGCTGGAGGTGACGAAAATTCGGTCGCCGACAACCAGCGGCGCAGCGGCATTCACCGAGGCATGAATCCGTGCGCGCCAACGGGTTTGAAAATCGATTTTGCCCTTGGCAGGATCAACAATCACCAAGCCGTTGCGCGCGAAAAAAACCGCGCGGCGTTTTCCGTGCAGCTTGGCCATTACCGGCGACGAGTAACTCGCCTCGTCGTCAAGCGTTTTCCAGAGCAGCTTGCCGGAGTTTTTATCGAGCGCAACGATTCCGGCTCCCGCCTCCCCGCCGATGTTGAGCAGCACCGCATTGCCCTCGACGAGCGGCGAGCAGGCCATCCCGAAAAACCCGTCGGAAGCGCGGTGTGATTTCTGCGTGTCCACTTTCCAAACTGTTTTGCCGGTCGCAAAATCGGTGCAGACTACGATGCCCTGTCCGCCCATCGTATAAACTTTGCCATTGGCAATCGACGGCGTCGCGCGCGGTCCGGCGGCACTCCCGTAGCCGGGAACGAAGCCCGAGGCATAGTTGTTTTCCCAAAGCGTTTTGCCGGTCTTGGCGTCGAGGCACTCGATCGTGTCGTACCGGTTCACCTCGTGAAACAGGATCGCTTTGCCCTTGGCCGCCACCACCCCGCTCATCCCCGCACCGATATTTTTTTTGCGCCACAACACCTCCGGCCCATCGCTTGGCCAAGCGCGCGTCAGCGCTTCGCCCGGATAAACCGCATCCCGGTTCGGTCCCAAGTACTGCGGCCAATCCGCCCCCTGCAAGCCAAGGCCGACCGAAACGGAGCCCAGTGTGAACAAGTAACCTGTGACTCGACGAAGATTTAACATTCCGAATGAGTTCATTCGTAAGGATTGTCGCTTCGTAATGACTCGGCGACGGGGCTTGGCACGAGGCCGTCGATCGCTTGGCCAAGGCGGAGCCGCTCGCGGATGGCGGACGACGACACTTCGAACGGCCAGCCACGAAGCACTTGGCCGCAGAACGGTTCGGGGAAATCTGCAACCGCTTGGCCGGGACGCGGCACGATGACGAAATCGGCGAGCTTGGCCAAGTCGGTGGCCTCACGCCATTGCAGTAACGTCGGCACATGGTCGGCGCCGATCAGATAATGCAGCTTGGCCTCGGAGAAGCGTTCGGCGTAGTGGCGGATGGTGTCGATGGAGAACGATACGCCGTCGCGCTCGATTTCCTGCGCGTCTATTTCGCAGTCGGTGCAGCCGGCGAAGGCCAATCGCAGCCATCGCAGTCGCGCCTTGGCCGGAGCCGGTCGTTGCTCCGGCTTGAACGGCGACTGTGCAGCCGGGACGATGAACAATCGGTCAAGCGACAACTCCTCCAGCGCCGCGCGGGCCATCAGCAAGTGGCCGCTGTGCACCGGGTCGAACGAGCCGCCGAATAATCCGATTCGCTTCATTGCTCGTCTTTTGTGTTCACGCCGGTTGTTGGTTGGGGATGTTTTCCTCGAGGACGCCTTTGGCTTTGGGGAACAGATTGATGGCCTCGACGATCATCCAGATTTCCAGCGCGACGGTGGCGAGGCCGATGCCGCCGAGGAGGTAGTCCGGCTTGTCCGCAACGAGCCAACCGGGCGCAACGAAGAGTTGATGGGTCATCGCCCACAGCGGCATGATGAGCATGAACACCATCGGGATGACGAGAAACCAAATCGCCCGCCCACGACGCCACAGGTAAAACGTGACCACGAGAAACGACAGCCCGGCGAGTAACTGGTTCGTCGCGCCGAAGAGGGGCCAAAGGATGAGTCCGCCCTTGCCGGCGTTGGCGATGCTCCACTCGGCACCGCCCGGCGGCACGGCGGCCATGGCGGTGGCGATCGCTACGGCAAAGATCGTTGCGCCGTGTTTGTTTTGCAGCACAGCAAGCGGTCCGCCGCCAAGCGTGGTGGCCAACTCCTGCACGACGTAGCGTTGCAATCGGCAGGCGGTGTCGAGTGTCGTGCCGGCGAATGACGCGACGAGCACGCCCATCAACGCGACCGACACAGCGGCGGACAAGCCAAGCGCTTGCAGGAAATTTGCCGAGCCGTTCACAAACGCGCCGACCTTGGCCCCGAGCGATCCGGCGGCGCTCCACGATGCGTACTGCGCCTGCCAGGCGGCCTCGCCGGTGAGCAGTGTTCCGTCCTTCATCAGGCCAAGGCCAAGCCCCGCGCCGCACGCGAGGATGACTAGCGTCGCGAGAAACCCCTCGGTGAGCATGCTGCCGTAGCCGACGAAACGGGCGTCTGTTTCGCACTTCAACTGTTTGCTGCTCGTGCCGCTGGAGACGAGGCAGTGAAAACCGCTCACCGCCCCGCAAGCGATCGTGATGAAGAGAAACGGAAATATCATCGGCGCACCTTCGGGGTGCCATTGGAACGCCGGGGCGACGAACTCCAGCGCTTGGCTGCTGTTCGCTCCGTTTGGCGTGAAGCCGAAAAGAGCGGCGGCAAACAGGCCCAGCACAATCAGCGCGAGCGCGGAGATGAGTTGCAGCGAGTTGATGTAGTCACGCGGCTGCAGCAGCGTCCACACCGGCAACACCGAGGCGATGTACGAGTACACCAGCAGCACGACGACCCACTGCCAAATGGGCCAGGCGGCGAGTGCGGCGTTGAACGAGCCAAGCGCGCCGCCGTTGCCGAACACGACCGAAAGATACATGACGCCCAACGCAACAAGCGACGGCACCAACAGGCCCACGCCCTTGCGATGCAGCAGCATGCCGATAGTCACCGCGATGGGGATCTGCACCACGCACGGGAAAATCACGGCGGGGTACTGCTTAAACACGGCGGCAATCACCAAGCCGAAAATCGCCAAAACCACCGTCAGCGCCATGAACAAAACGAACAGGAACAGCAAGCGGACGCGTTTGTTGAGCACGCGGCCGGCGATGTCGCCGACGGTTTGGCCGTTGTTACGGAGGCTGACAACGAGCGCGCCGAAGTCGTGCACCGCGCCGATAAAAATCGAGCCGAGCACGACCCACAGCAACGCGGGTACCCAGCCCCACATGATGGCGATCGCCGGGCCGACGATCGGGCCGGTGCCGGCGATCGACGTGAAGTGATGCCCGAACACCACCGACTTGCTCGTCGGCACATAGTCCACGCCGTCCCGGAGGCGTTCGCTTGGGCAGACGGTGTCGGCGGAGAGCCGGAAAATCTTGCTCCCAAGCCAACGGCCGTACGTGTGATAGGCGACGATAAAACCGACACCGGCCAGCAGGGCAATCAACAGGGTGCTCATGGGGGATCAAAGCTCGGCTTGGCCAAGCAGCGGAAGAGTTTCAAGTTTCAAGTTCCAAGATTCAAGTTTTCAGTTCCAAGTAATCCGGCGATTTAATGGCAAACTACATCTCATTGTAATTTTCTGCGCTCTCCCTCTCCCCGGCCCTCTCCCGCTGGGAGAGGGAGTCGCGCCATCCGCGCCGCTTGGCCAAGCGCGTCACGTTGGATTCCTTCTCCCGCCGGGAGAAGGTGGCCGCAGGCCGGATGAGGGTGAACTCCCGGATGATTTTTTGTAAGGTCACTGTTTGATCGTCCGATTCTATTTCCGTTTGGCCAAGCGGAGTGGGCACAAAAAAACCGGCGCTCCGGTTTGGAACGCCGATTTGAAAATAGCGTCTGCGATTCAGGCTTTTTTCTTGGCCTTGGTTTTGCCTTTGGCCTTCTTTTGAGGCACCTCGGCAACCTTGTAGCCGGCCTTCTTGATGGCGTTCAAGATCTTTTTCTTGTCGGTGGTCTTCTCGCAGAAGGAGACCTTAACCGCGCCCAGCTTTTTGCCGAGGGCAAACTTGGTGCCCTTGATATCGACACCCTTGACCTTGCTCAAGCTCTGCTTGACCTTGCTGACACAACCGATCGAGCAGACCATTCCGTCCACTTTCAGGTTGAGCTCGGCTGCCTGAACTCCGACCACCGCAGCGGCCATTGCGAATAATGCGATTATTTTTTTCATGTTAATGTTCCTTTCGTTTGTTGGAAACAGTGGGAAGAGCCTACGCGTCCGCCGCCGCCATGCAAGCTGTTTTTTGGACGAATCCTCACAGCGTGAGGTACAGCGCGGCCTCGGGATTGATCGACTTGTGGGCCAGCACCGCCGTGGCCAACTGCAGTTGCACCTGCGCGGCTGATTTTTTTGTGACCGCACGGGCGTAATTGACATCGGTGATCCGGCTGCCGGCGGAGGTCAGCGACGAGCGCGCGGCCGTCAACCGCTCGCTCTCGGCCTCGAGGCTGGCCTGTGCTGCGCCAACCTTGGCCCGGTCGGTGGACACCTGGCTCATGCCTTCCTTGATGACTCCCAACGCCGCCGCCGCGCTGTCCAAAGTTGCGATGGAGACTTCGTTCGCGACCGCTGCAGCATAGGGGTCGGCTTGAAGATTGATGGCCGGCAGATCGGTCGTGCCGCCGTCCTCATTGACCGTCACGGATTTGCTTTGGCTGCCAAACATCTTCACCCCGTTGAACGTCATGCCTGCCGAGTCGCTGACCATGTTTTTCAACTGGGTGAACTCCTCGGCATAAAGCGCGCGATCGGCGTCCGACTTGGTGATGTCTTGCGCCAGGATCGCCAACTCCCCCATGCGATTCATCGCCCTGCCCACGCTGCGAAGTGTCCCGTCCTGGGTCTGCAACATGGAGACCGCATTGCCGGCGTTGCTCAGCGCGGCATCCATCCGATGCACCTGCGCGTCAAACTTGGCAGCCATGGAGAAGTTTGCCGCGTCGAGCATGACGCCGCCCATCTCACGCTTGCCGGTGGCCAACTGCAACTGGACGGACTGCAACCGCCGCATCAACGTCGTATGCTGCGTTACCGCTGAATCAAATGTGACAGACAATCCCATGAATCCTCGTCAACTCGTGAAAACAAAAAGAAGATGCCAACCTTTGCCAAGGTACACAACCCCAATCCGCGTTACTTTTTGCCCAGTAAATCCAGCGCGGCGGCGGTCGTGGCGGTGACACCGGTGCGCAGGCTCGGCTCGATGTCCGGCGCGTAGGTGCTTGAGTGCACCATCGGCAGAGGCTTTCCGGCGGCGCGGAAGCGCTTGAGCAGGTCGGACGACACGGTGCCCAGCGCAAACATGAAGATCGGTATCTTGTGCCCGGTGCGGCCGTACATGCCGAAGTCCTCGCCGCCCATCGTCGGCCGCCGCTTGATGAGCGTGCCCTTGCCGAGCCAGTCGGCCATCGTGTCGGTGATGCGCTTGGCCAAGGCGGGGTCGTTGTAGGCCGACGGCGTGAATTCGTCCTTCACCGTCACGATCGGCAGCCGATCCTTGGCCACGCCGGCGGCTTGCGCGGTGCCCAGGCTGATGCGCTTGATCGCCGCAAGGATTTGGTCGCGGACCGCGTCGGTGTACGAGCGAACGGTCAGTTGCAGTTTCACCTCGTTGGGAATGATGTTGTGCTTTGTGCCGCCGTGGATCGACCCGACGGTGACCACGGCCGGCTCGCGCGGATGCACCTCGCGGCTGACGATCGTCTGCAGCGCGATGACGATCTGCGACGCGAGCACGATCGGGTCCTTCGACGCCTGCGGCTGCGAACCGTGGCCGCCCCGGCCGCGGACGGTGATGTCCACCGAATCGACGTTGGCGTACACGTAGCCGGAATTGTAGCCGATCGTCCCGGCTGGCTGGTCGGACGCCACGTGCAGCGCGATGCAGTAGTCCGGCACCGGGAACCGCTTGAACAAACCGTCCTCGAGCATCGCACGCGCACCGGCGCCGCGCTCCTCCGCCGGCTGGCCGATCATCACCAGTGTGCCGCTCCAGCGATCGCGCAGCTTGCCGAGCAGCCGCGCCGTGCCGACGAAACTCGTCATGTGCACGTCGTGCCCGCAAGCGTGCATGGTGTGAACTGTGTTGCCCAAGTCGTCAGTCATCTGCTTGGTGCTGGCGTGCGGCAGGCCGGTTTCCTCCTGCACCGGCAGCCCGTCCATATCAGCGCGGATCAGCAGCGTCGGCCCGTCGCCGTTCTTGAGCACGCCGACAAGGCCGTGCCCGCCGACGCCGGTGCTCACCTTCAACCCGGCTCCGCGCAACTCGGCGGCCAAGCGCTTGGCCGTCTCCGTCTCCATGAACGACAGCTCCGGGTTGGCGTGAAAATGTTTGTACAGCGCGACGAGCGACGGCAACTCGGTGGCAACGCTCTCGGCGACATTCTCCTTGAGTGAGTCGGCCGCCTGGCCAAGCGCAAGGCTCCAGCCGAGCGCAAAAACGCAAGGAAGTATTTTGGGTTTCATCATAAAAAAGGTGCGGAGAGCATCCGGCCAGACACTTGGCCAAGCAAGGCCAAAGCGGCACTCGACTATTCGCCGCTCGGTGGCGAGTCTCTCCGGCGTACCCGCGTTGGGCAATTTCCTCATGAAACGTACTTTCATTTTAATCCTGTTTGCGGCAGCCGCCTTGGCCAAGCCGCTGGCCGGGCGGCCGAACTTCATCCTCTGCATGGCCGACGACCAAGGCTGGGGCGACACCGGCTACTACGGGCATCCGGTGCTCAAGACGCCGGTGATGGATGAGATGTCGCGGACCGGCCTGCGGTTCGACCGCTTTTACTCGGCGGCTGCGGTTTGCTCGCCGACTCGCGGCAGCGTGGTGACTGGGCGCAACCCGAACCGCTTCGGCTGCTTCGCGTGGGGCCACACCCTGCGGCCGCAGGAGATCACCGTCGCCGAGGTGCTCCAAAAAGCAGGCTACTCGACGGCGCATTTCGGCAAGTGGCACATCGGCTCGATGCGCGCCGACGGCGCGGCCAGCCCGGGCAACAGCGGGTTCGACGACTGGTTTTCGAGTCCGAACTTTTACGAGAACAGCCCGCTCTTCAGCCATAACGGAAAAGTGATCGAGACCGACGGCGAAAGCTCGCATGTCACCACCGACTTGGCGCTGGACTGGATCGCCAAGGCGGCCAAGCGCGACAAACCGTTCCTCGCGGTGATCTGGTTCGGCAACCCGCACAGCCCGCATGTCGCGGTCGACAAATACAAAAAAATGTACGCCGATCAGCCGGACGGCGCGGCGCATTTTTACGGCGAGATCACCGCGATGGACGCCGCGCTTGGCGAGCTGCGAAAAGGCATCCGCAGACTCGGCGTCGCCGACAACACGGTGCTTTGGTATTGCAGCGACAACGGCGCGATCGCCAAGGGCTCGACCGGCGGTTTGCGCGCGCGAAAGGGCAGCCTGTACGAGGGCGGCATCCGCGTGCCGGCAATCATCGAGTGGCCGGCGCGGATCAAGTCGAACCGCATCACGAACATGAACGCCAACACGTCGGACATTTACCCGACGCTGCTCGAGCTGGCTGGCGCGGCGCGGCCCAAGAACCAGCCGGTGCTCGATGGCACAAGCCTCGTGCCGCTGCTCAACGGCAAGGCCAACCGCCGCGAAAAGCCGATGGGGTTTTGGACGTACCAAGCCAAGGGGCGCGGCCGCAAAAGCCGGGCCATGCTTGAGGCGCTGCGGCGGGAGCAACTCGACGGGAACCAAAAACCGGCCGAGCCGGAGGGGCAGATCGACCGGCAGTACCCGACCGACACGCTGCCGGGCCACGCCGCGTGGATCGACGGCGACTACAAGCTGCACCGCGTGCCGGTGAGGAAAAACAAGGGCGAGTTCGCCTACGAGCTTTACCACTTGGGCAACGATCCCAAGGAGCAGCAAAACCTGCTCGGCGGCAAGAAATTGGCCAAGCGCGTGAGCCGCATGAAAGCCGGCTTGGCCGCGTGGCAGAAGTCGGTGGTGAACAGCCTCAACGGCGGCGACTACCGCTGATCCGCTAGCTGTGAGTCGCAACAAGTCATTGCCGCCGGGCGAGTCGTTGATCCACCCGATAACCTCCGCCATCGAGCCGATCGACCTGGCCAAGCTGTTCCCGGCGGAGCAACCGCTCGAACTGGAGCTGGGCTGCGGCGACGGGTCGTTCACGCTGCAGTACGCCCTGGCCCATCCCGATCGGAACATCGTCGCGCTGGAGCGGTTGCTTGGCCGCATCACCAAGCTGGATCGCAAGGGGCATCGCGCCGGGTTGAAGAATCTCCGGTTGCTCCGGGCCGAGGCGGCTTACGTGCTCGAGCACCTGCTGCCGCCGGGGACGCTGGACGCAATTCACGTTTACTTTCCCGACCCGTGGCCGAAAAAGAGGCACCACAAAAACCGGCTCATCAGCGAGCCGTTCCCGCCCTTGGCCAAGCGCCTGCTCAAGGCCGGAGGAGTTGTTTATCTGCGGACGGACGACGTCGAATATTTTGAGCAAATGCAGGAAGTGTTCGACGGAGCGGCGGGGTTTGAGCCGACGGAAACGCCGGAGCAATTGAAAAAGCTCGTGACCGACTTCGAGCAGGAGTTCAACGCCCAAGGCATCCCGACCAACCACGCCGCCTACCGAAAAACCGACGGGTGAGTTAAACGCAGATCGTCTGTACTTGGGACAAGCCCAACTGCTCACCGATTGCCGCTCACTTGCTGCGCCTGAAACTCGAGGCGCATGATGGAGGCGGGTTTGAAGGTGGCGCGGCCGAAGCTCGGGCTTTGCGCCTCGACGCCGTCGGCGGCCCAGCGGTTCAGCACGAATGTGAGCCGGCTGCCGTCGCTGAAGTGGGCGCGCACCCGGCGATCGATCGGCACGGTGGCGGCGGTCTTGCTCGTCGCTGGCTCGATCTGTTTTACGCGGTCGAGCGGCACGGGGAAGCCGCCCTCGGCCGTGGTAACGTTGAGTTTGTCGCCCTCAATTCCTTCGACGCGGCCCTGCATGCGGTCGCTGT
>CAUZVJ010000074.1:0-9882 GCA_963583225.1 Verrucomicrobiia bacterium | reverse complement strand
ATATTAAACTATAGTGCAGAGGGGGAAACAGAGCTTCCTCCTTTTCCGAATATATTAGACGACAAGTACGAACTTTTTATTGTCGGTTTTTTTCAATGCCTTGCAATTGGGATCATTAGTTTTTTTTCCAGTGGGTATAGGCATTAAAATTGATTCACAAGTTTTTGTGATAGTTGCACTGTTTTTTTCTGCCTTTTTCACCCCTTTACTAGCGTTTTATGTAGCCATGTTTGATTCTATTGTTGGTATGTTCCGTGTCGATTTCATATATCGTGGGTTGAAAGTATTCTTTGTTCATTATTGTTTGATTTACGCCATTTCAGCCGCTGTGATGGTTGCCACATTTATGTTCATGCCCGTCTTGGGGGATATGGCGATTCTAGTAATTTACGCCTTTCCGTATCCGTTGATTGTCGTTTGCCGACTGCTTGGTTTTATGTACTACGCCAACCGCGCCAAACTGAGTTGGTTAGGCGAGGGGAAAAGAGGGTGACATTACAGAAGGGCGCTGCTCCAACGCTGGCCGGCGCGGAGGGTTTGGTGCGCTTGGCCAAGCGCCTGGCAGGTGGTTTCGAATTCTTCCGGGGTCTCGGTGTTGAACTCGAACAGGTTGTAGTGGCACGGGATGACCGTTCGCGTGCCGATGGCCTTGGCCAAGTTGGCCGCTTCCCGGCCCCACAAATTTCCGGCGACCCGGCGTTCGGAGCGGCGGCCGTTGATCGGCAGCAGCGCCACGTCGATTTTCCACTGCCGCAAAGTTGCCTCCATGCCGTCGTATGGGATGGTGTCGCCGCTGTGATACAAGACCCACGAGCCAAGCTTGGCCACGTAGCCGACGAATTGATGACGACCGAGGTCGTCCTTGGCCAACTCCTCGTGCGCCGCCGGGACGGCGTGAATCTCGAATGGGCCAAGCGTGATCGATTGCCCGGCGTCGATGGCCTCGAGTTGGCCGGCATCGATGCCCAGCCGCTCGGCGGCAAATCTGCGGTTGGCTGCCGGCACGAGCAGTTGCATCTCCGGGTTGGCCTGCATGAGAGCGGTCAGCGTCTCGCCGTCGAGATGGTCTGTGTGGTTGTGGCTTGAGGTGGTGAGGTCGATGAAGTCCAGCGCGTCCGGCGATACAACCAACTCAGTCATGCGCGTGTGCGGCTTGTCGGTCGCGGCGTATTTACGAGAGAGAGAGTCGGAGAGGTATGGGTCGAACAACAGATGGCTGCCCTGCCATTGAACGAGAAACCCGCTTTGGCCAAGCCACCAAATATGCAGTTCATCACGCAGCCCGGCGGCGTCGCGGACGTCGGCAAGAAATGCTTCCCCCTGCAAAGCCGGCTGGATCATGCGGCGCCGAGTTCGTTGCGGACGAGTGCGACGCCTTCGACCATGTTTTGCAGCTTCTGCTTCGCGGCCCAGCGCGCAGTTTGGCTGAGACCGCAATCCGGCGCGAAAGCGAGCCGGTCGGCCGGGGCAAACTCGAGGCAGCGGCGTACGCGCCCAGCGATGTCCTCGACGGTTTCGATATAATAACTTTTTACGTCGATGATGCCGACGGCGACATCTTTGTGCTTCGCGATTTCGCCAATGAGTTCCAATTCGGCAAATTCGCGGCTCGCCATCTCGAGGTGCAGTTCGTCCACGGCAAACTCTAGGAAGTCCGGGAACATCGCCGCATAGCGGCGCAGACCGACCGCGTGCCCCTTGTAGTTGCCGAAGCAAAGGTGCGTGGACAGTCGGCACTTGCCGGCGATTGGTTCGATGGTACGGTTGAAAATTGTCACGAACCGCTTGGTGTCCTCCTTGTGCGCGTAGCAACTCATCGACGGCTCGTCGACGGTGATCTCCGTGCATCCGGCGGCGACGAGGTCCTCGAGTTCGCGGGCAACGATGGGAATCAATTCCTCCGTAATGGCCCAGCGGTCGGGATAGCGGCGGTTGGGCAACAACCGGCCGGCGAGCGTGTACGGGCCGGGGACGCTGGCCTTGAGCGTCGCGCCGCCCTTGGCCAGGCGCTGGAGCCGCTTGAAATCGTCAACCGTGCCCAGCCCCTTGGGCGCCTCGAACGGCCAACTGATTTTGTGTTTGCCGCGCTGATCGTGCGCCGGCGGGCCGAAGCGCCGCGGCGGAGCACTCTCCAGTTCGATGCCCTCGAGGAAACCGTAAAACGACAGGTTGAAGTCGAGCCGCGTCTGTTCGCCGTCGGTGATCACGTCGAGCCCGGCGTTGAGTTGGTCGTTGACGGCGGTGACGATGGCGTCGTCGATCATTTCCTCCCGGTCGGCGTCGCCGAACTCTTCGAGGTTTTGGCAGGCGAACTCGAGCCAGCCGGGGAAAGGGTAGCTGCCGATGACGGTCGTGCGCAGCGGTTGTTCTTTCATGTGAGGCGATTGAACCAGCGGTTGGCCGGGACTTCAAGCGCGGCACTTGGCCGGGTGTTCAAGCGTTGCCGAGATTTTCGTAAAGCTTGGCCAAGCGGCGGGCGTGCTCGTCGTAGGCGGCCTCGAACAGCTCAGTGGCCCGTTCGCTGCCGACGAGTGCCCCGGCGGTGAGCACCTTGGGCGGTTGGCCGGCCTTGACGAGCCGTTCAGCGACCTCGGCCTTGAGGGCGTTCACGATCATGCAGCCGCCAACGGTCGAGCCGGGCGACACGGGCGTGTCCATGCCGTCGATCACTGTCATCGCGTCGCCGGCCGGCGCGCCGGTGTCGAGGACGAGGTTGGCAAAATCCTGCAATTTTTTACCGGACTCATGCCGGCTCTCGCTCGCGTCGGAATGTTGGCGGGTGATCAGTGCAACGACCTTGACGCCGCGCTGCTGAAACTCCTGCGCAATCTCGATTGGGACAACGTTGCAGGCGCTCGACGAGGCGACGAGCGCCGAGTCTTTCGCCGATAAATCGTAGTTTCGCAAAATGCGCTTGGCCAAGCCGGGGGTGTTCTCGAGGAACATCGCCTGCCTTTGGCCGTTGGCACCGACGACCGCGTTGTGAAAGGTCAGCGACAACTCGACGATCGGGTTGAAGCCAGGGAACGAACCGTAGCGTGGCCACATTTCTTCGACCATGATGCGGCTGTGGCCGGAGCCGAACAGGTGCACCATGCGCCCGGCGAGAATGGTTTCGGCGAACCAATCGGCGGCTTTGCGGATGGCGTCCGCTTGGCCAAGCGCATTGTCCACCAGCTCGCGGCATTTCTCGAGGTAGTCAGCGCTTGGCGTCATGAGTTAGCCGGTGTAGCCGTGGGGGTGGGCGGAGTGCCAGCGCCATGCCGAGTCCACAATCTGCTCGAGTGTGGCGTAGCGCGGTTTCCAGCCTAGTTCGTCGATGGCTTTTTGCGAACCGGCAATGAGGCGGGCAGGGTCGCCGTCTCGCCGCCCTTCCTCGATGGCGGGGATCGGTTTGCCGCTGACTTTTTTGCAGGTCTCGATCACTTCGCGAACGGAGTAACCTTCGCCGTTGCCCAAGTTGTAAAATCCACATTTGCCCGGTTCGAGCGCGAGGATGTGCGCCTGGGCGAGATCGACGATGTGAATGTAATCCCGAATGCAGGTGCCGTCCGGCGTGGGGTAGTCGGTGCCAAAGATGCGACACTCCTCTTTTTGGCCAAGCGCGACGCGCAGCACATTTGGGATGAGGTGCGTCTCGACCCGGCGCTGTTCGCCAAGTTTCTCGCTGCAACCGGCGGCGTTGAAATAGCGAAACGCGACGAACTCGAGCCCGTGCAGTTCGTGGTACCACTTGAGGATCGCCTCGAACATCAGCTTGCTTTCGCCGTACGGGTTGATCGGTTTCTGCGGTTCCTGCTCGGTGATCGGCACGGCGTCCGGCATGCCATACGTGGCGGCGGTGGAACTGAAGACAAACTTTTTCACGCCGGCCTCGACGGCGGCGTCGAGCAGGTTGATGCCGTTGGCGACGTTGTTGCGGAAATACTTTGACGGGTCGGTCATCGACTCGGCGACTTGGGCGAAGGCGGCAAAGTGCATGATGGCTTCGCTTCCGCTGGAGGCGACGGCGGCGAGCGTGGCCTCGCGGTCGCTGAGACAGTCTTCAATGAATTGCGCCCGCTCATCGACCGCCACACGATGACCCTCCGACAGGTTGTCGAACACCGTGACTTGATGGTCGGCGTTCAACAATTCCTCCACACATATTGAGCCGATGTAACCGGCACCTCCTGCAACAAATACCTTCATATCGCGGCGACAACCTACCCGCCAAGCGGTGTCATCCCAAGCAAAACCAAACGCCGGGGGCAAAGCTGGCTTGCCAGTCGGCGGTGGATTGCGTTCTATTGGCGCGTTTCAAATGAGGAAGCAATTTTTTCTAAACACGATAGTCGTCTCGCTGGCCGTGCTTAGCCAGGCGCTTGGCCAAGCGCCCAAGTCAGCGGCGGCGGCGAAGCCAAAACAGCAAAATGTCTCCAAGCCGGTTCGGTTGACGGCTCCGGCGCCGAAGTCGAAGCCAAAACAGGTGAGCAAGCCTGTTCCATTTGCCGGTGCGCCGCTCAAGCCGAAAGCACCCCCCAAGCCCAAGCTCAAGGCGTTCATGCCCAAGTCGAAAAAACTTACCTTCATCGGTGGCGACCGGGTGATGCTGCTTGGCGACGGGTTGATCGAGCAGATGCAGAAGCACGGCTACCTCGAGTCACGGTTGACAGCGGGGAACAGTGACAAGAAATTGTATTTTCGAAATATCGGCTGGAGCGGCGACACACCGGCAGGCATCGCCCGTGACGGCTTGGGAACGCTGCAAGCCGGCCTAGAGCCTGCGAACGAGGGGTGGGTTCAGTTGAAAAAACAGATCACCGACATCAAGCCTACGGTGGCGATGATCGGCTACGGCATGGCCAGTTCACTGGACGGCAGTTCACTCGACCAGTTCAAGTCGGACTACCAGCGGTTGGTGAAACACATCAAAAGCAGCGCAGGGAAAAAGAACCCGCTTCGCCTGGTGTTCATGAGTCCGATTGCCCATGAAAATCTCGGAGGGAAACTGCCCGATGGGAAAGTGCATAACAGTGATCTCGAAAAATACCGTGAAGTGATTGGCGATTTGGCCAAGGAGCACGACGCCTGGTTTGTGGATCTCTACCGTTACCTGCGCCCCTCGAGGGGGAGTGCAACAACTCACATGACCACGGATGGCATTCACCTGAGTGACTACGGTTATTGGATGATGGCGGCAGCCGCCGAGTACTCGTTTGGTTTAACACCATTCAATTTTCGGTTTGGCATTCTTCCCGGCGCAACCGAACGGCAAGGGGGGTACGGGATCAAGTTAAGCGACATCAAAATTACTACTGACGACCGGGTGACGATGACCGGGCAGTTTGATGGCTTGCCCCCGTATTATTTTCATCCCAAAAAAGACACAGCGCTCGTGCAACGAACGGCTATCGGGCGGATTCAGTTTATAGGCGTGCCGGAGGGCAGCTTCACTCTCGTTGCGGACGGCGCGGAAATCCATACCGCAGGCACTAAGGAATGGGCCGGGGGAGCATTCATCGACGGCGGGCCGGATGTGGACCAAGTTGAAAAACTGCGCGGCCTGATCGTTGAGAAGAACGAGTTGTATTTTCACCGGTCAAGGCCACAAAATCAGGCCTACCTTTGGGGGTTCCGGAGACATGAACAGGGCAATAATTATCAGGAAATGGCCCGCTTCGAGCCGTTGATCAGGCAGAAGGAGCAGGCAATTTTCGAGTTGAGCAAAACGGTCTCCCGGAAGTTTGAACTTTTGCCCACTTCGGAGTGGGAAAAAATCAAGCCAAGCGGAGAGACAAAAAAGCCCGAACCAGTTGTAGCAGCCAAGCCGTTTAAGCCGCAGCCGTTGCCGGAATTTGATTTGCCCGATGGACTTGAAATCAACCTCTTCGCGCAAAACCCGTTTCTGGCCAAGCCTATCCAAATGAACTTCGACGCCAAGGGCCGTCTGTGGGTGGCCAGTTCCGAGGCGTATCCGCAGATTTTGCCCGGCCAACTGGCGAGCGACAAAGTGCTTATTTTGGAGGACACGGACAACGACGGCCAAGCGGACAAGTCAACGGTCTTCGCTGACAACCTGCTGATCCCGACTGGCATCGAGCCGGGCGACGGCGGAGTTTATGTTGCTCAGAGCACCGAGTTGCTTCACCTGCGGGATACGAACGGCGACGGCAAAGCCGACAAGACCCGCGTGGTGATGTCCGGCTTCGGCACCGAGGATACGCACCACATTTTGCACACGCTACGCTGGGGCTTCGACGGGCGGCTGTATTTTAACCAGTCGATTTACATCCGCACGCACATGGAGACGCCGCACGGGGTGATGCGGCTCGAGAGTGGCGGCGTGTGGCGCCTGCGGCCCGAGACGCTCAAGGCCGAGATTTTCCTGCGCGGCTTCTGCAACCCGTGGGGGCATCACTACGATGCGTTTGGCCAATCGTTCGTGACCGATGGCGCTGGAAGCCAGGGACTTAGCTACGGCGTGCCCGGCGCGATGTATTTCACCTACGCCCGCGCGCCCAGACTGCTCGAGAGCGTGAGCCCGGGCCGTTACCCCAAATTCTGTGGGCTCGAACTCGTCCGAAGCGCGCACTTCCCGGACGACTGGCAGGGCGACGCGATCACCTGCGACTTTCGCGCGCACCGCATTGTCCGGTTTAAAATCAGCGACAAGGACTCGAGCTACGTCACGCAGGAAATGCCGGACGTGCTGCGTTCAAGCAGCGTCCATTTTCGCCCGATCGACATCAAGTTTGGCCCCGACGGCGCGCTCTACATCGCTGACTGGTCGAACCCGATCATTCAGCACGGCGAGGTGGACTTCCGCGACGAACGCCGCGATCACGTCCACGGCCGTATTTGGCGAGTGACATTTAAGGATCGCCCACTCGTCAAAAAAACCGACTTTACCCGCCTCACCAATCCGGCCCTTCTGGCCAAGCTCACTTCGCCGAACGGTTTCGAGCACGAAAAAGCCCGGCGCATTCTCAAGGAGCGCGGCTCAGGCAATGTGTTGCCCGACTTGGAAAAATGGGCGGCAGAGCAAACGGACGAGCAGGCGCAACTTGAGGCGCTTTGGATTTACCAGGGATTGGATGTCGTCAATAAGCCGCTGCTCGACAAGTTGCTTGAGGCCAAGGACGGACGGGTTCGCACTGCCGCCGTTCAAGTGCTTGACGAGTGGGCGGATCGCGTCTCTGACGCCGAGGCTCGCTTGGCCAAGCGCATCGCCGACGAGCATCCGCGTCCGCGCCTGGCGGCCCTGCGCGCGATCACCCGCAAGCCAACCGCAAAGTCGGTGAGTGCCGCGTTGAGCGTGCTCGACAAGCCGACCGACAACACGCTCGACTACGCCGCTTGGCTCAGCATGAACGACATCGAGGAGCCTTGGCTGGCGATGGTGCGCGCCGGTTTGTGGAAGCCGGACGGCCGCGAGCACCAACTTGAGTTTGCCCTCAAGTCGATCGCCGCCGACAAGGCCAGCGAAGTGCTCGGCCTGTTTCTCAAGGGCAAAACCATTCCCGAGGACGGTTCGTGGATCGAGATTATCGGTCGCGCTGGGACGGTCACCGAACTAAACCAACTGCACGGACAACTCACCGCCGATTCGCTAACGGTCGGCGGCCAAGCGAGGGCTCTGAACGCGTTAAACCACGCATCACGTTTGCGTAAGTTGCGCCCCGATGTGGACAGAAAGAGCATCGCCAACTATTTTGTGAGCAAAGATCAGGCGGTGCAAGTCGCAGCACTTGGCTTGGCTGGAACGTGGAAGAAGCTCGGTGATAGGTTCGGCGATTTGACCAAGCTCGCCGGTGGCAGGAAAACCGCCGCGCCGGTTCGCCAGGCGGCGATCAACGCCATTCGTGACATTGGTGGCGCGGAAGCCAAGCAGACGCTCGCGCGGCTTGGTCAAGCTAAACGCAATCCGGTAGCGCGCCACATGGCGGTCGCCGCCTTGGCTGCCTTGGACATCGGCCAAGCCGCTCCGTTGGCCGTCGAGGCGCTCGACGACACCAAAAGCGAGCAGTCCGCACTCGAGCTTTGGCGTGCGTTGCTCGGCGTGAAGGATGCCGAGAGCGCCTTGGCCAAGGCGTTGCCTGCCAAACGCTTCTCCAAACTGGCGGCCAAGGCGGGGTTGCGGGCCATTCGCGAAGGCGGTCGCAATATGCAGGCGCTGGCTCTGGCTCTTCCGCGAAGTGCCGGGCTGAAGGACGAGGACATCACCCTGTCGAGGAGTGAAATCCGCGCGCTGACCAAGGCGGTTGAAAAGAGTGGCGACGCAGCCCGGGGCGAGTTGGTTTATCGCAAACTCGAACTGGGCTGCGTGAGTTGCCACGCCATCGGGGGTGCCGGCGGCAAAGTCGGCCCGGATCTGACGTCCATCGGCGCGAGTGCCCCGCTCGATTACCTCGTCGAGTCGATTTATTATCCAAACCGAAAAATAAAAGAGGGTTATCACTCGCTCCTTGTCGAGACGAAGGACAATCAGGTTTTGTTCGGCATGGTTGAGCGGGAAGATGACACGCAGTTGATCCTCCGAAATGTCGCCAACCAATCGACCACGATCGCCAAGGCGAATGTCCGCAAACGCACGCAGGGCAACTCGCTGATGCCGTCCGGGCTGATCGACCGCTTGGAGCGGCAGGACCAGATCGACCTGTTCAGTTTCATGAGCCGCCTCGGCAAGTCCGGCCCGTTCGACGCATCGAAAGGCAACGTCGCCCGCGTGTGGCGGTTGCGCGCGGCGAACCACCGCGACCAGCAGTTTGGCGACGACCGAATCGCGGACGGGGGCATCGATCGCAAACGCTGGTTGACAGTGAACTCGCTCGTCGATGGTCGCTTGACCGATGACATGCTCAAAAAGGGCACGAACGCCGGGCAGTGGATCGGGGTGGTCGGCGTGTACGCTGGGACGGAGTTTGAAGTCGCCCAAGCCGGTGAAGTGACGCTGCAACTCGAAGGTGCCGAGAATGCGAAAGTCTGGATTGACGGAAATGTGGTGAAAACCTCAGCCTCGATCAAAACCGGCTTGGCCGCCGGCAAGCATTCGCTGGTGCTGCGCTTCGACCCCAAGGCGCTGCCGAAGTCCGTCAAGGCCTCGACTTCGCAGGGAACCTTCCTCGTTGACTGATTCGTGCTAAAGAAACCATCCAAAGCCAAGGGCAGGGGCGCGGCCAGAGCACGGGTCGCCATCGTGGCTTCGCGTTACAATGCGCGTTACGTCAATTCGATGCTTCGCGCCGCCAAGGCAGAGTTGGCCAAGGCCAAAGTGACGGCTGAAGTTGTGCGAGTGCCGGGGGCGTTCGAGATCCCGGCGGTGGCGTCGGCATTGGCCAAGCGTTTGTCCAAGCCGGTCGATGCCATCCTCTGTCTCGGCGTAATCCTTCGCGGCGAAACCACCCATGCGGAGTACATCGGTCAGGCGGTTACCGATGCCTTGGCGCAGTTGCAGATTGAGCATTCGCTGCCGGTGATCCATGAGGTGTTGTTGCTCGAAAACGTGGAGCAAGCCAGGCAACGCTGCCTCGACGCAGGGCAAAACCGGGGCATCGAGGCCGCCCGGACGGCGGTCGAGATGACGCGCGTGATGCGGCGTCTTGGCGCGTAAGAATCTTGTCGCTGAGCCAGTCGCTCCGTAAGTTGTGCCGCGCATGGTCATTGCACCTTCCATCCTCGCTGGAGATTTCAGTAAATTCGCCCGTGAACTCAAACGCGTCGAAAAGACCGGCACCGAGTGGGTTCATCTCGACGTCATGGACGGGCACTTTGTTCCCAACCTGACGTTCGGCCCGCAGGTCATCGCCGATGCCCGCCCACACTCCGACCTTTTTTTCGACACGCATCTCATGTGCTCCAAGCCGGAAATTTTGCTTGGGCCGTTCGCCAAGGCCGGTGTCA